>NZ_JCANTD010000001.1:352371-506808 GCF_059570675.1 Salinispora goodfellowii
CTGACGGTCGTCCCATCACCCAACTGGCCCGAGACGTTGAGGCCCCAGGCCAGCACGGTGCCGGCGGGCGTCAACGCCAGACTATGGCGGTTGCCGGCGGCAACGGCGGTGATCGTGATGCCGCCGGGCACATCCACCGCAACAGGAGTGCTGCTACTGACGGTCGTCCCATCACCCAACTGGCCCGAGTCGTTAAGGCCCCAGGCCAACACGGTGCCGGCGGAAGCCACCGCCAGACTATGGAAGCGGCCGCCGGCAACGGCGGTGATCGTGATGCCGGTCGGCACATCCACCGCAACAGGGGTACTGCTACTGACGGTCGTCCCATCACCCAACTGACCGGAACCGTTGGCACCCCAGGCCAACACGGCACCGGCAGAGGTCAACGCCAGACTGTGGAAGCCGCCGCCGGCAACGGCAGTAATCATGGTGCCGCCGGGCACATCCACCGCAACAGGAGTGCTACTGCTGACGGTCGTCCCATCACCCAACTGTCCCAAGTCGTTGAATCCCCAGGCCAGCACGGTGCCGGCGGAGGTCAACGCCAGACTGTGGAAGTTGCCGGCGGCAACGGCGGTGATCGTGATGCCGGTCGGCACATCCACCGCAACAGGGGTACTGCTACTGACGGTCGTCCCATCACCCAACTGACCGGAACCGTTGGCACCCCAGGCCAACACGGCACCGGCAGAGGTCAACGCCAGACTGTGGAAGCCGCCGCCGGCAACGGCAGTAATCATGGTGCCGCCGGGCACATCCACCGCAACAGGAGTGCTACTGCTGACGGTCGTCCCATCACCCAACTGTCCCAAGTCGTTGAATCCCCAGGCCAGCACGGTGCCGGCGGAGGTCAACGCCAGACTGTGGAAGTTGCCGGCGGCAACGGCGGTGATCGTGATGCCGGTCGGCACATCCACCGCAACAGGGGTACTGCTACTGACGGTCGTCCCATCACCCAACTGACCGGAACCGTTGGCACCCCAGGCCAGCACAGTGCCGGCGGAGGTCAACGCCAGAGTGTGGAGACCCCCGCCGGCAAGCGCGGTGATCGTGGTGCCGCCGGGTAAGTCCACCCCAACGGGAGTGCTGCTGCTGATGGTGGTCCCATCGCCCAACTGGCCGGAACCGTTGTCGCCCCAGGCCAGGCCGGTGCCAGGAGAGCCCGCTGCCGCCGACGGCAGGTCCTGTGCAAGGACGCGCGCCGTACCGACCGAGGTTGTGCCCAGCACGATCGCCACCATCAGCAGTACCGCGAACAGCTTCCGCAGACTCGCGGGCCGGGCCCAGCTTCTTTTCACGTCCGCGACCGTGCCGGTCCAGAAACTCGCCACTTAGCCCTACCCCAGCCTTGTCGAAAGCTCACCTGCCGCAAGGTATAAGCGAACGAAGTAGGCATTGGTGACGAATGACCCGAGCCGACGAAGACCCAGAACGGCGACCAGCAGCCGGAGAAGAAGCTCGGGACAGCGCGGTTCATCTCTGGCTGAGATCGTGAGACCGCTCAACCTGCATCTGCACTTACCAGAGAGGCGACGGCATGGCGTTCAAGCTGGCCCTGGGTCTAGCGTTGATCATTTTTGGGTTGGTGCTCAGACTGTTCTTTCCAGACACCGAGCTGCTCTGGTTCCGGGGTGAACCGCTCGGGCTGGTGCTCATCCTGGTGGGTGTAATCGACGTGTTCCAAGCTCTCCGCCCTCGCCGCAGGTCGAAGCCCAAGGGGATTCTTGGCGAGCTCGCCGACGATCTGGGCATCAGCTCCCGGGATCGTCGGCGCGAGGACCGACCGCACTGACGGGTCCAGCCTCAGCGCTGGCAGAAAGCACCGCCGGCGCGACATCCGACGGGACCGCGAACGGCAGGACCCGGGACGTCCACCGACGCACCTGTCGACGGCCGCGCAATCGCACCACCATGACCGCCGGGCCCCGCTGCTGGAGCAGCTGGGCTACGCGCTCACCCGGGCCTTTCTGCGTTCGCCACGCCCATCGGATCACGTGATCGGGGTCGGTCAGGACGGTCCGCAGCGGGGGCTCGACGTTGCCGTTCCACAGCACCTCACGCCGCCAACTGCGGGCCATCGTGCGGGCGATCACCTGCCGCATCACCAACTGCCGGGGATGGTCCAGCCACACCACCAGATCGGCTTTGCCGGAGAGAATGTCGCCGAGCTCGGCGGTGTACTGCCACTCGGTCACCCAGCGCGGCCCAGCGGCAAATCGACTCACCTCGGCAACGAAGCTCGGGCGCGGTACCCAGTGCTCACCGTGGTGCAATGCGTCGAGCTCCACCCGAGGGAGCTGCCATGCCTCGGCGAGCGACGTCGCCAGGCTCGTCTTGCCCGCCCCAGAGGTTCCTGCGACCAGGACCCGGCTCGGCCGCCAAAGTAGCGGGTCACGCCAGCTCAGCAACGGCATGGCGGCATCCTACGGGTCCCGGCCAGGCCGCCCTCCGCCATTGTCGGGCCGGGCCGGACTCCGCCCGGCCCCAGCGGGTCACGACCGCCGACTCATGGGCGCTGGTGGGGTGGCCGACGTCGGTGGGTGAGGTGGATGAGGGTGACTCCGGTGAGGATGAGCAGGACGGCGGCACCCACGGCGCTTGACACGTTGGGGCCGGTGATCGGCAGGTCCGGGTCGGTGGGGGTGTCGGGCTCGGTGGGGGTGTCCGGGTCGGTGGGGGTGTCGATGGTGATGGTGGTGGCCTCGGACCGGCTGTTGGGGCAGGTGTTGGTGCTGGCGTAGTGGGCGGTGAGGGTGTGGGTGCCGGGTGGGAACCCGGTGGTGTGGGTGGCGGTGTTGGTGCCACCCAGCGGCACGGTGGCGAGGTCGGTGGTGTTACTGCGGAAGGTGACGCTGCCGGTGGGGGTGTCGGTGGTGCAGGTGACGGTGGCGGTGAGGGTGACATCCTGATCGGCCGTCGGGTTCCGGGGCGAGACTCGCAGGGCTGTGGTGGACGCTGCTCGCGCTTCGACCAGGGCCAGGCTGTGGCCGCTGCCGGTGGCGATGGCGGTGATCGTGGTTGCCGTGGGCAGGCTGGCCGCGACGGGCGTCCGGCGGACGGTGGTGGTCCCGTCACCCAACTGGCCGACGATGTTGCTGCCCCAGGCGAGGACGGTATTGACAGAGGTGATCGCCAGGCCGAAGAGATCGCCGGCGGCGACCGCGGTGATCGTGACGCCGGAGGGCAGGCTCACCGAGCCCGGCGTGTTCCGGTCCCTGGCGGTCCCATCGCCCAACTGACCCCAGTTGTTGCTGCCCCAGGAGAGAACAGTGCCGACCGAGGTCAACGCCAGACTGTGGGTGAGGCCGCCGGCGACGGCGGTGACCGTGGTGCCCGGGGGCAGGCGGACGGGAACGGAAGCGTCGCGGTTGATATTGCTCCCGTCGCCCAACTGGCCAACGAAATTGTTGCCCCAGGCACGGGCGTTGCCCGCCGAGGTCACCGCCAGGCTGTGCGAGCCACCGCCGGCGACAGCGGTGACTCTCGTGCCCACCGGCAACCCCACCACCACCGGCGTACTGCGGTTCGTTGTGCTCCCGTCACCCAACTGACCGGAGGAATTGTCGCCCCAGGCGAGGACGGTGCCGTCCGACGTCAACGCCAGGCTGTGTACGCCACCGCCGGCGACAGCGGTAATCACCGTGCCGGGCGGGAACCTCACCGCCGCCGGCGTACTGCGGTTCGCCGTGCTGCCGTCACCCAACTGACCGACAGAATTGTCACCCCAGGCAAGGACGGTGCCGGCGGAGGTCAACGCCAGACTGTGGTTGAAGCCGGCGGCGACGGCGGTGACCGTGGTGCCCGGCGGCAGGGAAACGTCAACGGGAGTGCGGCGATTGGTGGTGCTCCCGTCACCCAACTGACCAACGCGGTTTCTGCCCCACGCGAGAACGGTGCCGGCCGACGTCAACGCCAGACTGTGCGCGTCACCGGCGGCGACAGCGGTCAGCTCAGCGCCGGTTGGCAAGCCCACGGGGATGGGCGTGGTGCGGTAGTTGTTGGTGGTCCCATCACCCAACTGGCCGTAGTAGTTGTCGCCCCAGGCGAGGACGGCATCCGAGGTGGCGGTGGTCGGCGACGACGCCTGCTGTGCGAGCGACGTGGGGTGCGCGATCGCGACCGACGCGCGGTGTGCGATCGCGGGCGACCCGCCCGCCGCCGGGGTGGCTGTCACGGCCACCACGAGGGCGAACCAACCTCCGGCGGTCCTTCCTCGCCAGCGCTTTCGGGCACCACAGCCTGCATGCTGGCGGAATCTTCGCACCGCCCAACACCTCCGAGCGCACCACATCCGCAAATAGGACTAAAGCCATGTTTACCGCCCTATTGCTGGAAAGGCGAGGCGAAACGCCTCGAAGGCGTCAGAGGCGTACCAGGACCTTCTCATCGACCACGTCGAAGGCGGTGTTCATCCCCGCCTCGGCCGTGATCTCCGCCAGGTAGTCGCGGACCGCGCGCCCGTCGGGAGTGTCCACCCGGTACGGCACCGGCTCGTCGTTCTCATTGATCAGCACGGGTACAACCTCAACCCACCTGATGCTGCCGTCGGCGATGTGGAACCGGGCGATCGCCGACTTCCGCCCCTCGGCCTTCAGATCCCGGCCGGGGGCGCGCGACTGGTGGAACCTCTGGGCTGCCTCGAACCATTCCCGGTTGAACGACCGCCACCAGCGCTCGTTGAGGTCGAGGGCGAAGTTGCCGAGGCTGTAGAAAATGACTCTGCCCTGGTAGACCTCGACCGGTTTGAGGATGTGCGGATGGTGCCCGATCACCGCGTCCGCGCCGGCCTCGATCGCGGCATGGGCCACCACCGGCTGGTAGTCCGCGAGCCGCGAGCGCTGGAAGTGCAGGCCCCAGTGGAGCGACACAAACAGCACGTCCACCTGCTCCCGCAGCCGGGAGATGTCCGCGATAAGGGCGGCCAGGTCGGCGTCGTTGGTGTGGGTGGAGATCAGGGGCGGCCCGCCGGGCTGGTCGGGCTCGAACGCCTCGTAGTGCGTCATCGCCCGCATCGGCGCGACCCCGTGCTTGTGCCGCCCGGCGTAGTAACCCTCCGGCGCGACGGAACAGTAGGCCAGGAAGCCGACCCGGGTGCCGTCCCGCTCGATGATCCCCGGCCGCCGGGCCTCTTCGATATCCGCCCCCGCACCCACCACCGTGATGCCGTCGCGTCGAAACCGTCCGATGCAGTCGAGCAGCGCGTCGGCACCCCAGTCGCCGGTGTGGTTACTCGCCATCGAGATGACATCGAAACCCGCGTGTGGGATCGCGGCATAGTTCGACACGTCGTGTGGGACGGCGCCGCGCGGCCCGGAGGAGCCCCGGGAACCCTCCTCGGAGTACGCGGTCTCCAACTGGCCGAAGGTGATGTCGGCCCCGACCAGTTGGTCCCGCACGTGCCGAAAAATGTCATGCGGACGATCCCGCACAATGAGCAGATCCCCAACGGCGGCGACGACGAGCCCCTCAGCATCACCCACGGAATCGACGCTAGCACCGTTGGTAACCGGCCACCGGTGGCTCGTCACGATCACACCCGGCCACGCGCGCTACACCGATCCCACCCCAGCGCCGCGCTGCCCGGACTAGCCTCAGGACGGAGGCCGGGGGCGACTCCCGCGGAGGTGATGCCGACATGGCCGCAGCCAGTGACGCGCCGGCGCTCGTCGGGGTCGGCTCGGAACGGGACCTGCCGCTGGTCGAGCTCGCCGCGCAGGAAGCGGCCGCGTTCGGGCACCCCCTCCAGCTGATCCACACCTTCGACTGGGGGGCAGCCTTCGCGGCGGAGTCGGTCGCCGGCACGCACGACGCGGCCACGGAACTCCTCGATCGTGCCGTCGAGGTCGCCCGGGAGGTCGAGGAGACGCTGACGGTAGGTCACGAGATCGCCGAAGGCTCGCGGGTGCAGCCACTGATCCGCAGGTCGGAGACGGCTTTCCTGGTCGCCGTCGGCGACAGCGGCATGAGTACCCGACAGCCCGGCTGCGCCCTCCCCGCCGACACGCCGGCGGTGCAGCTCGTCACCCAGGCCGGCTGCCCGGTGCTGGTGGCCCGCCGCGAACCGCCGACGAAGGGGCCGGTGCTGGTCGGAGTGGACGGCTCGGTCGGCTCCCGGCAGGCCCTGAAGTGGGCATTTGACTGCGCCATCCGTCGGACCGGCCGCCTGGTCGCCGTCCGGGTGGTGGAGCGCGGCTACGACGACACACCGGCGATCCTCGCCGACACGGTGGCGGAGATCGGCGGCCCGGAGCCGGGAGTGCCGGTGGAGTGCCACACCATCCGCGGTGCTCCCGGCGATGTCCTGGTGGAGCAGTCCCGGTCCGCACAGCTGGTGGTGGTGGCCGCGCGCGGCCAACAGCCCGGCCGGGGAATGATCGGCGCAACCTGTCAGACCCTGCTCTACCACTCGCCCACGCCCACGGTTGTGGTGCGGGGAGTCCCTCCGGCAGAGAGTCCGTGAGACCCGGGACCAACGCCTCTTAGCCCGGCGGTAGCCGTCGGCGAGGCTAGCCACAACGCCCCGGATGCGCCACACCCGACCGAGAGGCTCAGGCAAGCATGAACATCGCAACCGCCCAGCACAAACCCCTGACCGAAGAAGAACTACGCCGACTGGACGCGTACTGGCGGGCGGCGAACTACCTCACGGTCGGGCAGATCTACCTGCGGGGCAACCCGCTGCTGCGCGAGCCGCTCACCGTGGACCACGTCAAGCCGCGCCTGCTCGGGCACTGGGGCACCAGCCCCGGCCTGAACCTGCTCTACGCGCACCTCAACCGGGTCATCGTCGCCCGCGACCTGAACGCCATCTACATCACCGGTCCCGGCCACGGCGGTCCCGCGATCGTGGCGAACACCTGGCTGGAGGGCACCTGGAGCGAGCTCTACCACGGCACCGGCCGAGACGAGGCCGGCATGGCGCAGCTCTTCTGCCAGTTCTCCTTCCCCGGTGGCATTCCCAGCCACGTGGCCGCGGAGGTGCCAGGATCGATTCACGAGGGCGGTGAGCTCGGGTACGCGCTCAGCCACGCCTACGGTGCCGCGTTCGACAACCCGGACCTGCTGGTCGCGTGCGTGATCGGCGACGGTGAGGCAGAGACCGGGCCGCTGGCCGGCAGCTGGCTGTCGAACGTGTTCCTGAACCCCGCCCGCGACGGCGCGGTGCTCCCCATCCTGCACCTCAACGGCTACAAGATCGCCAATCCTACGGTGTTGGACCGGCTCCCCGAGTCCGACCTGCTGGATCTGATGCGCGGGTACGGCCACGAGCCGTACCTGGTCGCCGGGGACGATCCGGCCACAGTCCACCAAACGCTCGCCGCGACCATGGACCGGGCGTTGGACGAGATCGCCGCCATCCAACAGCGAGCCCGCTCCGGTGGCAAGATCGAGCGCCCGCGCTGGCCGATGATCGTGCTCCGTACGCCGAAGGGCTGGACCGGCCCGCGCGAGGTCGACGACAACCGGGTGGAGGGCACCCACCGCGCGCACCAGGTGCCGCTGCCGCAGGTGCGCCAGGACCCGCAGCACCTGGCCGAGTTGGAACGCTGGCTTCGCAGCTACCGCCCGGAGGAGCTCTTCGACGCGACCGGGGCACCGGTGGCCGAGCTGTTGGACCTGCCGCCGGAGGGCGACCGCCGGATGAGCGCCAACCCGGTCGCCAACGGCGGGCAGGTACTGCGTGACCTGGTCCTGCCCGACTTCCGCGACTACGCGGTTGACGTGCCGCGTCCCGGTACGGCGGTCACCAGCGCCACCGGCACGCTCGGCAGCTGGATCCGCGACGTCATCGCCGCGAACCCGGACACGTTCCGGCTCTTCGGCCCGGACGAGGTCGCCTCCAACCGGCTCGGCGCCGCCTTCGAGGTCACCGACCGGGCCTGGGTGGCGGCCACCGTCCCTGGGGACGAGAACCTCTCCCCCGACGGTCGGGTCATGGAGGTGCTCTCCGAGCACCTCTGCCAGGGCTGGCTGGAGGGGTACCTGCTGACCGGCCGGCACGGCCTCTTCACCAGCTACGAGGCGTTCATCCACATCGTTGACTCGATGGTCAACCAGCACGCCAAGTGGCTGAAGGTAACCCGGGGCATCCCCTGGCGGCAGCCGGTGGCCTCGCTGAACTACCTGCTCTCCAGCCACGTCTGGCGGCAGGACCACAACGGCTTCTCGCACCAGGACCCGGGCTTCATCGACCACGTCGTGAACAAGAAGGCCGAGGTGGTCCGGGTCTACCTGCCACCGGACGGGAACACCCTGCTCGCCACGATGAGCCACTGCCTGCGCAGCCGGCACTACATCAACGTGGTTGTCGCGGGGAAGCAACCCACACCGAGCTGGCTGTCGATGGAGGAGGCGGTCCTGCACTGCCGGCGCGGCATCGGCATCTGGGACTGGGCCAGCAACGACGGCGGTACGGAGCCGGACGTGGTGCTCGGCTGCGCCGGGGACGTCCCGACGTTGGAAACCCTCGCGGCGGTCGACCTGCTGCACCAGCACCTGCCCGAGCTGAAGGTCCGGGTGGTCAACGTGGTGGACCTGATGCGGCTACAACCGTCGAGCGAGCACCCGCACGGGCTGCCGGACTCGGAGTTCGACACCATCTTCACCACCGACAAGCCGATCATCTTCGCTTACCACGGCTACCCGTGGCTCATCCACCGCCTGACCTACCGGCGGACCAACCACTCCAACCTGCATGTTCGCGGCTACAAGGAGGAGGGCACCACCACCACTCCGTTCGACATGGTGATGCTCAACGACCTGGACCGGTTCCACCTGGTCATCGACGTGATCGACCGGGTACCCGGGCTCGGCGCGCGGGCGGCGCACCTGCGGCAGGAGATGGTGGACGCCCGCCAGTCGTGCCGGGACTACACCCGCAAGCACGGCGCCGACGACCCGCGGGTGGCGCAGTGGCGGTGGGTCCGGGAGACAGACGCCGGCCTGGGCGACTATCAGTGAACGGAACCGAGATCCTGGTCGGCTACGACGGCTCGCCGGACGCGGTCCGGGCCCAGGAGTGGGCCCGGACCGAGGCCGCCCGGAGTGGGCGGTCGGTGCACCTCGCGTACGTCTTCGAGTGGCTCACCATGGCCGGGTGGACCGGCCCCGGTGGGGGGCCCAGCATCTGGCCCGACGACACCGCTCGGCGGCAGGCGGAGGAGCTGGTCCGGCAGGCCGCCGGGGACGCGACCAGCCCGGAGCTGACCGTCACCGGTGCGCTCTACGAGGGGCCACCCGCGCTGGTGCTCCAGGAGCTCTCGGCCCGGGCTGGCCTGCTGGTACTCGGCACGCGCGGGCTCGGCGGCTTCGCCGGCCTGCTGGTGGGCTCGACGGCGGGATCCGTGGCCGCGCACGCCCACTGCCCGGTGGTGGTGGTCCGGGGCGACGCCGACCGCCGGGGGCGGACCGGGCACGTCGCGGCCGGGGTGGACGGCTCGGAGCAGTCGCTGCTCGCCCTGGGCTTCGCCGTCGAGCAGGCCGCCGCCCGGAAGGTACCGCTACACGTGCTGCGTGGGTGGCATTCACCGCCGGGTCAGCGTCCACCATCCGCCCCGGATGCCCGAGCGGATGCCCGGGCGGTCCGCGGCGAGCTGGAGGAGTCACTGGCTCGCTGGCGGCGAGCGTTTCCGGATCTCCAGATCACGGTGGAGGTGGCCGAGGGCAACCCGGCCGAGTTGCTCGTGACGGCCAGCCGCAACGCCCAGCTGGTCGTGGTCGGCAGCCGAGGCCGCGGTGGCCTGGCCGGGATGCTGCTCGGCTCGGTCAGCCAACAGCTGCTGCACCACGCGCACTCCCCGGTCGCCGTGGTCCGCGAACGCTGAGACTGGTCACCGTCGCCGAGACTGGTCACCGTCGTAGGGTGCCCGGGCCGAGTAGGGCGCGCAACGCGTTGAGGATCACCAGCACGTCGATACCCTCCTGAAGGAAGGCACCGGCCACCGGCGGCAGCCGCCCGAGGGCGGCGGCGAACATGGCCAGCACGGCGAGCCCCATGCCCACCGTGGCGCTCTGCACGGCGATGCGGCGCGCGTACCGGGCGATCTCCACCGCGTCGGCCAGGCGCTCCAGCCGGTCAACGGTGAGCACCGCGTCGGCGACATCCGCCGACGCGGTGGCCCCGGTGGCGCCCATCGCCACACCGACATCCGCGGTGGCCAGGGCGGGGGCGTCGTTCACCCCGTCCCCCACCATCACCGTGACCGCCCGATCCACCTCGGCGCGGACCCGGTCCGCCTTCTCGGCCGGTGCGCAGCGGGCGAGGACGTCGTCCACCCCGACCTCTCGGGCCACCCGGCGGGCGGTGGCCGGCCGGTCGCCGGTGACCATGACGATCCGGCGCAGCCCCGCCGCCCGCAGTCGGCCGACCGTACGCGACGCGTCGGACCGGACCGGGTCCGCCAGCAGGATCACGCCGAGCGGCCCGTCGGCCGCACCGACCCACACCAGCGAGTGCCCGGCCTCCTCGGCGCGGTCCCGGGCCGGGGCCGCCCACTGTGGCGGTGTGCTGTCGAGCTGCCCCACCCACAGGTCACGGCCCGCCACCCGCCCGCGTACGCCCCGGCCCGGCTCCTCGGTGACCCCCTCCGGCTCGGCGAGGCCGAGCTCCCGCTCCCGCGCCCCCTCCACCAGCGCGGTGGCCAGCACATGTGGGGAGAGCTGCTCCACGGAGGCGGCGAGGCGCAGCACCTCGTCGGCCGTGGTCCCCGGGGCCGGCACCGTCTCGGCCACCTTGGGCCGGCCGGCGGTCAGGGTTCCGGTCTTGTCCACCAGCAGGGTGCGGGCCCGGCCGAGCAGTTCGAGCGAGCCGCCGTCGCGGACCAGGACCCCGTGCCGGGCGGTACGGGACAGCCCAGAGACGATGGCGATCGGGGTGGCCAGCAGCAGTGGGCAGGGCGTGGCCACCACCAGCACCGCCACCGCCCGGACCAGGTCGCCGGAGACCAGCCAGCCCAGCCCGGCGAGCAGCAGGGTGAACGGAACGAAGGCGATGGCGTACCGGTCGGCCAGCCGGACCGTCGGCGCCTTCTGCGCGGTGGCCTCCCGGGCCAGCCGCACGATCCCGGCGTACGTGCTGGAAGCCGCGTCCGCGGTCGCCCGCAGCCCGAAGGCGGCACCGGCGTTCACCACACCGCTGCCCACCCGATCCCCCGCGGCACGCTGGACCAGCCGCGACTCTCCCGTCACCACCGACTCGTCGAGCGTGGCCGCCGCCGTGAGCTGCCCGTCGACCGGTACCACGTCGCCGGGGCCGACCAGCAGGTTGTCGCCGGCGACAACCTGGTCCGCCGGGACCACCTCGATCGTCCCGTCCGGGGCGCGTCGGCGCGCGCTGCGCGGGGCGTGCGCGAGCAGCGCACGGAGGTCGCGGGTCGCCCGCCCCTGGGCGTACGCCTCCAGCGTCCGGCCGGTGGCCACCATCACCGCGATCACCGCCCCGGCCAGGTACTCCGCCACGACGAGCGCGCCCGCCAGCGCGAGGACGGCGATCACGTCGACGCCGTACCGCCGGTGCCAGAGCTCGCGCAGCATCGACCCGGCGGCCGGCACCAACGCGGCCACCGTGGCGACGGCCCAGAGCAGGTCCGCGAGGCCGGACCGGCCGGCGAGCCACGCCACCACGCCAGCGAGCACCAGCGCGGTCAGCCCGCCCAGCGGCACCCAGAGCAGCCGGCCGCCCGGCCTGGACCGCGCCGGCTGCTCGGGCACGCACTCCGGCTCCGCCGCCATCCCCGAAATCGTCCCAGCGGGTCGGTCGGGGTGGGCGGCACATCACCGAACCCACCGGGTCGAGAGTCGTTCCAGCGGGTCACCGAGGTGGGCAGCGCGTCACCCGGGTCGAATGGTCCAGCGGCGACGGGACCTGCGCCCCATGTGATTGGCGGACGAATGTCGCAGGATGGATCGGCAACCGCACCCGGGTGCCCGCCGGGTGCGGCACGATGTGTTCGAGGGAAGGGTCGAGAGCATGAGCCAGACGGACCACGCGCTGACCACCGCGCTCGCGCAGGCCGCCGCGACGGCCGGTCGCGCCCCCTCGGTGCACAACACCCAACCGTGGCGGTGGCGGGTCCTGCCCGACGCGCTGGAGCTGCGGGTGGTCCGCGACCGGCAGCTCACCGCCACCGATCCGGAGGGGCGGTTGCTCGTCCTGAGCTGCGGTGCGGCGCTGCACCACGCCCGGGTCGCGTTGGCCGCTGAGGGGTGGCAGGCGGGGGTGGAGCGGATCCCCGACCCGGATGAGGTGGAGCGGACCCCCGACCCGGATGATCCGGACCTGCTGGCCCGGCTCACCGGCCTGACCCGGGTGGGGACGGACCCCGAGGCGATGCACCTGGTGCAGTGCATGCGAATCCGGCACACCGATCGCCGACCGATCGGTGACGAACCGATCACTGACTCGGCCCTTACCGAGATCACCGAAGCGGCCACCGCCGAAGGGGTCCGGCTCCAGCAACTTGACCGGGACCAGGTGTTGCAGCTGGCAACCGCCGCGTCTCAGGCCGACACCGTGGAGTCGGAGGATCCCCGGCTGCGCGCGGAGCTGGCGTACTGGACGAGCCGGGCCGACAATGTCGGTCTGCCGGCGGCGGTGTTGCCGGAGTCGCCCCCACAGACCACCGTGCCCGGCCGGGACTTCGGCCGGGCCGGCACGCTGCCGGTGGGGCCCGGTCATGACCAGGCAGCCGCGTACGCGCTGCTCTACGGCGACGAGGACGAGCCCAGCACCTGGTTGCGGGCCGGTGAGGCACTGTCGGCGGGTTGGCTCACAGCGACCCGGCTGGGCGTCTCGGTGGTGCCGTTGAGCGGGGTGATCGAAGTGCCGGGTACCCGCGCGGAGCTGCGCGGGGTACTGGCCGGCATGGGACACCCGTATCTGGTGCTGCGCCTGGGCCGCGCGGATCCGACGCACGCCGGCCCGCCGCACACGCCGCGGCTCCCGGTGGAGCAGGTGGTGGACACCACAGCGGTCCGCGGAACCTGACGGGCGTGTCACGTGCCTGGCCGGCGACGCTAGCATCGGCCGGTGACACCCAGTCCCGAACACGAACCGCACGCCACCCCTTCGCTCGGGTTGACCCCGTTGTCCCGGGTCCATCTGGACGAGCTGCTGCAGGAGATGCTGGAGCGGGTCAGCCAGGTGGTCGCCAGTCGAGAACGGCTGCGGGCCCTGCTCGACGCGGTGGTCGGCATCAGCACCGACCTCGACCTGCGCAGCACGCTGCAACGCATCGTCGAGGCGGCCTCTGAGCTGGCCGGGGCCCGCTACGGCGCGCTCGGCGTCCTCGGCCGGGATCGGACGCTGCACGACTTCGTCACCCACGGTCTCGACGATGAGCAGCGCGCCAAGATCGGTGATCTGCCGCACGGCCGCGGCGTCCTCGGCCTGCTGATCGACGATCCGCGCCCGGTGCGGATGCCCGACATCACCCAGCACCCCGCCTCCTACGGTTTCCCGCCGCACCATCCGCCGATGCACAGCTTCCTCGGCGTCCCGGTGCGGATCCGGGACCAGGTCTTCGGCAACCTCTACCTGGCCGAGAAGCGGGACGCAGCCGAGTTCACCGAGGACGACGAGGAGATCGTGGTGGCGCTGGCCGCCGCGGCCGGGGTGGCGATCGAGAACGCCCGCCTCTACGAGCTGGAGCACCGGCGGGAGCGGTGGCTTGCCGCCGCCGCCGAGATCACCACGCTACTGCTCGGCGAGGTCCGCCGTACCGACGCGCTGTCGCTGGTGGCGCGGCGCGCCCGGGAGGTCGCCGAGGCGGAGCTGGCGCTGGTGTTGCTCTATGACCCCGGCGCGGACACCTTCACCGTGGACGTGGTTGATGGCGCGGGTGAGCAGGCCGCTGCCCTGGTCGGCACGGTCCTGCCGGCCGCCGACACCAGCTTCGGCGCCGCCGTCATCCACGGCCGGCACGACCGGGTGGCGGACCTCGCCCACGCCGCGCCCTGGCCGGCGCTGTTGGACACCGGGCCGGCGGTGCTCTCTCCACTGGCGACCGCGGACACCCTGCACGGCGTGCTGGTGGTGGCGTACAGCGCCGACCACGATGAGACCAGCGAGGACGATCTGGCGCTGCTCGGCAGCTTCGCCGCGCAGGCCGCGCTGGCCATGGAGCGGGCCCGGGGCCAGGAGGAGCGGGAGCTGCTGGTGGTGCTGGAGGACCGTGAGCGGATCGCCCGGGACCTGCACGACGTGGTGATTCAGCGGTTGTTCGCCACCGGCCTGCAGTTGCAGAGTGCGGTGCCGATGAGTACCCGCCCCGAACTCGCCAACCGGATCAACGCGGCGGTGGACGACCTGGACGCCACGATCAAGGACATCCGTCGCACCATCTTCGAGCTGCGCACGCCGATGACCGCGCAGCTGCGCTCGGAGATCCGGGAGGCGGTCGAGGACGCCGCCGAGTCGCTGGGTTTCCGACCCGCGCTGGAGTTGGCCGGCCCGATCGACAGCGCCGTCTCGGATGAGCTGCGTCCCGATCTCACGGCCGTGCTGCGGGAGGCACTGTCGAACACGGTGCGCCATGCCCGGGCCCAGCGCGTCGCGGTCACCGTTCGGGTGGCGGCCGGTCAGGTTTCGGTGACCGTCACCGACGACGGGATCGGCTGCGATCCGGCTGCCGCCCGGGGCGGGCTGGTCAACCTGCGCGAACGTGCCGAGCGCCACGGCGGGGTGTTCGAGGTACGACCGGAGCACCCGCACGGCGCCCGGCTGCACTGGTCCGTGCCGCTGGACAGCTGAGCCGCCAGCGGCACCGGATCACCCCCGCCGGGTCAGTGGGTCTTGCCGAGCAGGCGGGTGGCGAGTACGGCTGCCTGCGTCCGCCGTTCCAGGCCGAGCTTCGCCAGCATGCTGGAGACGTAGTTCTTCACTGTCTTCTCGGCGAGGAACATCTTGCCGGCGATCTCCCGGTTGGTGAGCCCCTCGGCCACGTACTCCAGAATCCGCCGTTCCTGCTCGGTCAGGGACTTCAGCTCCCGTGGCTGCTCGACGCCGCTGCGGATCCGCTCCAGTACCCGAGTGGTGATCGCGGGGTCGAGCAGCGACTGCCCGGCGGCCACCCGCCGGACCGCGTCCACCAGATCGGTGCCGCGGATCTGCTTGAGCACGTAGCCGGCCGCGCCGGCCATGATCGCTGCGAAGAGCGCCTCGTCGTCCTCGTATGAGGTGAGAATCAAGCCCTTGATCGACGAGTCTAGGGCCCGGATGTCCCGGCACACGTCGATGCCGTTGCCGTCGGGTAGCCGCGCGTCGAGAATCGCCACGTCGGGCCGGAGCGCCGGGATGCGGCGGGCCGCCTCCTGGGCTAGGCCGGACTCGCCGACGACCTCAATGTCACCGCTGGCCGTGAGCAGGTCGGCAAGGCCACGACGGACGACTTCATGGTCGTCGAGTAGGTACACGCGGATCATCCCTTGTTTCTACCCTGCTGGCGGCTGTTCTGCAGGGGTCGAAGGTCCCGACCCGCCCCGGCCGGGCGCCCGCTCGGCGATTCCCGCTCCACAGGAACGGACAAGAGGGACAATGCGGACAGCACGGGCTGATAGTACGAACGCCGGGAAGCGGTGAGTCTGGGGCAGGACAGTCGGTCCCGCTGGGAAGGGACATCCGGCCCTGGAAATCCGGGCCCCGTCTGGGAGACGGTGGACGAAGCAGCAGCCGTGGCGCGCCAACGGAGGGGAGCGACACCATGGACGCTTACTACACCGTAGCGCAGCTACGTGCCGCCGCAGCCGACGCCATTCGCGCCCCATCGCTGCACAACACGCAGCCGTGGCGGTTCCGCCTGCGCGACGGCGGGATCGAGGTGCTGGTTGACCCGTCCCGACGGCTACCCGCCACCGACCCGAACGGCTGGGGTATCCGCATCGCCACCGGTGCGGCGCTGTTCAACCTCCGGCTCGCCCTGGCCGTCGCGGAGACACCGGCCGCCGTCCGGCTGCGCCCGTACCCGGCCGAGCCCGACGTGGTGGCCCGCCTGGTCCCGGACGCGCCGCGCCGCCCCACCCCGATCGAGCAGGACCTCCACGGGGCGATCCCCCGCCGGTTCAGCAACCGCGCCCCCTTCCAACCCGACCCGGTGCCCGCCGACGCGCGGTGGCGGCTCACCGAAGCGGCCCGGGCCGAGGAGTGCTGGCTGGAGCTGCTGATCGGTACGAGCGCGGTGAACGCGTTCGCGGAGATCGCCCGGGGCGCCCACCGGGTGCTGGAGCGCAACCCGTCGTACCGCGCCGAGCGGGAGAAGTGGGTCCACCACGACGAGGCCCCCGACGGGGTACCCGCGAACGCCGGCGGCCCGCCGTTCGAGCCGCAGGACCTGCTGCCCGCGCGCGCCTTCGGCGGCCGGGAACGTGCCCCCGGCCGCGACTTCGAACCGGAACCCCTCGTCGCGGTGCTCGGCGGCCCCGGCAACACCGCCGTTGACCAGGTCATCGCCGGCCAGGCCCTACAACGTACGCTGCTCACCGCCACCGACGCCGGGCTCTCCGTGTCGATGCTGTCCCAACCCATCGAGGTACCAACCGCCCGGGAGCAGCTTCGGCTCTCGCTGGGCCGCTACGGCACCCCGCAGATGGTGATGCGGATCGGGTACGGCCAACCCGGCTGGCCCACCCCCCGCCGCGACGTCAACGAGGTGCTCGACCTGACCGTCCCCCAGCTCTGACCGTCCGGCCACTCTGACCGCCTGACCGCCTGGCCGCTCTGACCATCCGGCCGCCTGGCCGCTCTGACCATCCGGCCGCCTCGCGGCGCGCGGTCAGCGTCCGGTCGACAGCAGTGCCGCCTCCCGGGCCGGGTCCAGGCCCACCGGGGCGCGTTGCGGACGGCCCGCGCGGGGCGGCACCACGCCAACCGCCCGCAGCCAGGACCAGGTGTCGGCCACGGTGTCGGCCACCGGGCGGCACCCCAGTCCGGCGGCGTGCGCGGCCCGCACGTCGCGCTCCTGCAACCAGCGGTAGGGATGCCCGGCCGGAATCCAGATCGGCAGGTCGGTCCAGGGCGCCACGCCCGCCGCCAGAATCCGCTCCGGTGCGATCCAGCGCAGCCGGCTACCAGCCCCCGTCACCGCCACGCAGGCGGCGAGCAACTCCCCCATCGTCGCATGCCCGGTACGGCTGACCACGTTGAACGTCCCACCGGACACCTCCGGGTCGAGCAGGAACGCCGCCAGGTCGCGGACGTCGACGTACTGCAGGGCGAGGTCGGCCGGGCCGGGCGCCAGCACGGCACCGCCACGGGCGGTCCGCTGCAGCCACCACGGCAGCCGACCGATGTCCTCACCCGGTCCGAGGATCAAGCCGGCCCGGGCGATCAGCGCCCGCTCGCCGTAGACCTCCCGGACGGCCCGCTCGGCGCCGGCCTTGTTGGCCGCGTAGTCGGCCTCGGCGGCGTCGGGCGCGGCGTCGACCACCGGAGCGTCCTCCGCCGACCCCAACGCCACCGGCTCGGCGTAGACCGACCCGCTGGAGACGTAGCCGTAGCGTCCGACCTGCCCGGCCAACGCCCGTGCCGAATCCCTGGCGGCCCGGGGCGCCCCGTCCCAGGTGTCGACGACCAGATCCCACTCCTGGCCGGCGAGTGCGGCCAGCCCGCCCGGTGCGGTCCGGTCACCCCGGAGCCGCCGCACACCGGCCGGCGTCGTCCCGTGGCGGCCCCGGTTGAAGACCGTCACCTCCCACTCCCGGCGCAGCCCCGCACCGACCACCGCCCCGCCGACGAAACCCGTACCACCCAACACCAGCAGTCTCATGCCTCCACCGTGCCGGCCCGCGACGGCTGCGCCTACCGGCTTCTGCCGCCAGCAGTTCTGCTGACGGCAGAAGACCGGACCGCGACCTCAGCTGGCGTGGACGCCGACCTCCTTCAGCGAGTAGCCCCAGTCGGTACCGCGCTCCTGACCCTGGACGCGGAGGTAGCGAACCGACGTCGGGTCAAAGATCGCCGTGTCCAGACCACCGTCACCATCCGATATGGAGGCCACGGTCTGCCAGGAGCTGCCGTCGGCGCTCACCTCGATCCGGTACGCCTTGGCGTACTCGCCCGCCCACTCCAGGGTGACCCGCCGGACCTGCTGTGCCGAGCCGAGATCCAACCGCAGCCACTGGTCGTCACTCCACCAGCTCGCCCAGCGGGTCGTCGGGTCGCCGTCCACGGCGCGACGGGGGGCGTAGGTGGTGAACGGATACCACGCGGTCGAGCTGGCCGAGGCGGACGCCCCGGCGGCGAGGTTGACACCGGGGACGTGGCCTTCCGTGGCGCCCCACATGCCGAGGTACGACTCGGCGCCGCGCAGCAGGTCGTCCACCACCTCCTGGCCGCCCAGGACCCGAATCTCCTCCACCCAGTCCGGCACCAGTCCGTAGTGGGCGGCACCGTCAGCATTGATGTCCCAGGTCCGGTCACCGGTGGTCTGCCGGTCCATGACGGCACCTCCCTGCGCGGACTGGTACGGGTACTGGACCGGGTTCGGGGTGTCCGCGCCCCGAGGGCCGGGCCAGCTGCCGAAGCCGTTCATGTCGGTGCCGAAGCCGTACCCGACGTCGTAACTGTCGCGCAGCTCCTTCGTCCGATCCGCGTCCGTGATGAACCGCTCGGCACCGTGCATGTACTGCGTGATGAACCCGCCGAGTCGGTAGACCCGCTCGCTCCAGAGCAGGTCCATCCAGCTGTGCGAGGAGACCACACCGGGGTACGACACGGACTCGAAGATGTCCAGCGCCCGGCCGGTGGCCTTGACGCTCATGTGGTCGATCTCCACCATCATGTTGCGGTCCATCAAGCCCCGCAGGGCGTACTCGCCGAGGTTGGTCAGCCCGCGGACGTTGCACCGCGCGTCGGACGAGTACGACGGCATCTCGACGTCGGACGGGAGCAGATCCCCCAGCCCAGCGAGGTCTGCGGAGGCGATCGGGTTGTCCTGCTGCGGCCCCCGGCACTGCTCCGTCGTCCAGAAGGTCCCGGTCGACAGGAACTGCCCGGCGTTGACCGCTATCCCGGTGGTCCCGGAGTCGAATCGCACCCCACAGAGCGCGTTGTCGAACTTGTGGCAGAGGAACACACTGCGTACGCCGATGTCGTGCAGTTCGTCGAGCCCGCGATCGATGTCCTCCTCGTCGCACTGGGCGATGTCCAGGATCTGTTTACAGCCGAACGGCTCGGAGGTCTCCACCCCCAGGACGACGGCGAGCTTGCCCTGCGCGATGACCTCGCGGGCCTGGTCGCTGTCGGTGACGACGCGGAACCATCCCTGGCCCGCTCCGCCGTACATCTGGTCGATGTAGTCCTGCATCTCGTACGTCTTGGCGGCCTGAAGCCGAATCGAGGTCATCTCGTCGCAGCTGCGGTCCTTGAAGAAGTAGACCGAGCAGATCACCCCGTTGGTGACCAGGTGGTTGACCATGACCCGCTGGCCACCACGCCAGGCCCGCTCGATCCAGGCGTAGTAGTTCTGCTGGTGGGTCTGCGAGTCGTGGGCCGGCCAGTCCGCGAACGTCGGCCAGCCGTCGGGGTCGTGCTGGCCGTCACCACCGTTGGTGAGGAAGTCGAACAGGGCCAGGGAGCCGTCGGGGTAGTGCTCCGGGCAGTCCTTGAGCGCGTCGGTGATGCCCGCGTCGGAGAAGGGCTTGCCGCAGAGGAGCCGCCCACCGAAGGCCTCGTTGGACATAATGTGGTTGTGCGCGTCCACGAAACCGCGCACCTGCCCCTGCGCGTCGGTGCCGGTGAACGGCGCTCCGGTGACCCCGATCGCAGAGTCGGGCGCCGGCCGGTCGGTCGGCGTCCACCAGTCGGGCTCCTCCGCCGCGCTGGGTGCCGCCGTGCTGAGCAGCAGGGTGATCACGGCCAGCAGGACGGTCGCCACCACGGATCGTTGCCGGGTCGCTCGGCTCGCCATCAGCGGTCGTCGCCGCCGGGTCAGGAGTGACATCGTTCCTCCAGGGCAGAACTCGGATCGGTGTGCGCAACACCGAAAGGCGATCCGCCGTGGCCTGCCCGGAGGTAGGACCGAGGTGCGGCCGGACTGGTCGTGGCGGGCCGTTACCGGCAGGTCTTCCGGTGCCGCCCAACCGGGCGTTTCGGCGAGATTACGGACCGCGGCCGAGCAAGTTACCGTGGAGTAACCGACTTATTGCAAAATTTAAAATTAACTATTAACAGATCGACTACGGCCAGGCACGACAGCCGGCACGGCGAGCAGGCCACCCCGCCCGCCCACTACACCTAGGTCGACCGAAAAGCCGGAACTATCCCTTGCCGCAGCTCACGAAAAATAAACGAACATCTATCGGCAAGAGCACCTAGACCACGAGCTGGACGTGCCCGTAACGACGTTGTCAGCTTGACTGGGCTCAGATACCTCGACCGCTCGGAACTCCCGGCCCGGGCAGCAGCACCTCGCTGACCCGCTCTTGCACATTCAATGGTGGGCGATACTGGGTTTGAACCAGTGACCTCTTCCGTGTCAAGGAAGCGCGCTCCCACTGCGCCAATCGCCCTGAACCACCGCAACCCGGCGATCCGAGCTGGCGGTGAACGAGCGGACGACGGGATTCGAACCCGCGACCCTCACCTTGGCAAGGTGATGCGCTACCAGCTGCGCTACGTCCGCGTGCCGCCGAACCGCGTCGGCGACGAGGTTTACTCTACCCGACGGCAAGATCGCCGAGATCGGACCCCCCGTTACCTTGTTGATCGTCCCCAGCCGGGGACTGCTCGGTCGCCCAGCCTGGTATGACTACCGCCCCTGTCGTACGGACGATCCGGGGTGTTGTCGCCGGGCCGGGTGGCGTCGACGGACCGCTGATAGCGCCTCCGCCTGTCAAGCGGCCGCTGGGTGTGCTTGTTTCCGATCTCTGAGGACCCGTCGGTAGATGGCGCCGTTCTTGCACCCGCGTCCGACCACGACAGTTGCGGCCATCCCAGACCGAAGGTCCGGGCGTAGGTTATGGGGCCACCGGGTCGTCGTCTCCCTCCAGAGACGGAACGCCTCGCCGAAACCGTCCTTCGGATCGTTGCCCATCTGGTCGATCAGCGAATCGTCGGCGATGACCAGCGCGTCCCCAAACGCGGCATTCATGAACGCGATCCGCCGGTCGATCGCCGCAGCCGGCACCGGCACATGCCGTCGAACCTCGTCAAGAATGGCCGGCGACCAACGCGGCTGATACAAGTCCTCCTCCGCCAGGCGCAGCAGGAAGTCGCAGAGTGCGTTGGGAATCAGAACATTTGCGTCCAGAACTGCGATCGTCGTCACGCATCAGGCCGCGTCGTCCGTCTCGACCGGTGCGGGCTGCCCGTACATGCCCATCTCTACCGCGTCGGCGGTAAGCTCATCGAGGATCGCCCGCCTGGCTTGAGCCCGGCGATCACGGTAAGCCAGCACTTGATCCAGCGGAATCCGGCGCGACGAGTTCGGCCGCGAGTAACCGATCTCGCCGGCCTCCAATAGCTTGATCAGTGTCGGCCGGGACACTCCGAGCAGTCCAGCCGCTTCCGTGGTCGTCAACTCCCGATCCACTGGCACGATCGCCACACCACGACCAGACGCCAGAACGTCGGCAATCCTGGTCAACACGTCCTGGACCGACACCGGAACCTCAAGCTGAGACCCGCCGCGACGAACCGCTAGCTCCCCCGAACCTTCATGAAGCAAGCTGGCCAGCTCGGCCAACGCAGGACGTTCCCCATCCCCTGGCATGATCGCCTCTGTGGCCATGGCCCTCCTCCAATCCAGCACCAAGCACCAAGCACCATCATCCCGCAAAGTGAAAAAAGTGCAACGCCTTCAACTGGCATATGATACCGACGGGCAGTTCCCTCTTGATCAGATTGAGGCTGCGATCAGTAGCAGGTGCGGCAACCCCGCGGAACCCGATTGAGCTCCCGCGCCCGGGGCTCGGTGGCTACACATTCCCGGCAGGCCCGATGTCGCCAACCCACCCCTGAGTGGCGTCAACCAGGTTGCCACGTGGTGCGAGGGCATCAGGGTTTCCGGAGGCCGGATTGCCCACAAACCAGGCCAGCTACCGCCCGGGCATCGTCACGGATCGGGAATGCGTGCAGTTCGAGGAAGTTGGCCGACGAAGCGGCTCCTACGAGCCCTGCCGCTACAACTCGGAAGACATCGACCTTAAACGAAAATGGTGGGCGATACTGGGTTTGAACCAGTGACCTCTTCCGTGTCAAGGAAGCGCGCTCCCACTGCGCCAATCGCCCTCGATGATGCTGAGGTGGGGACGGGATTTGAACCCGCGTACACGGCTTTGCAGGCCGTTGCCTCGCCTCTCGGCCACCCCACCGGGTTGCCCCCGGTCAAACGTGGCGGCATCTCCGAGCGGACGACGGGATTCGAACCCGCGACCCTCACCTTGGCAAGGTGATGCGCTACCAGCTGCGCTACGTCCGCACGCCCCGGCTTCCCGGTGACGGATGAGAACTTTAGCCGAGTCGACGAACAGTTGCCAACTCGACCCCCTCGGCGCGCCCCCGCCACATCTCGACCAGGGCCAGGACCCACCCTGGACCGACCGAGCCGCACCACCGAGGCGCCCCGCCGTGCACCACCGAGGCGCCCCGCCGTGCGGCACCGAGGCGCCCCGTGGTGCAGCACCGAGGCGCCCGTGGAGCAGCACCCGGACGAACTGTCCTACTTCCGACTGCGGTGGGGCGAGTTCACCCTGGGTGGTAACAGCTCGTACCCGTTCGGGTGCACTACGGTAACGGTCGTGACGAGACGTGCGGCCGAAGTCCGCCTGGATGCCCTGCTGCGCACCGCCTGCGACGTGATCGTGGAACGCGGGTTGGCGAACACCCGCACCGCGGACGTGGCCCAGGCGGCCGGGGTGAGTCAGGCACTGGTCTTCTACCACTTCGCCACCAAGGACCGGCTGCTCGCCGAGGCGTTCGCGTACGCCGTCGAGCAGGATCTGAGCCGGCTGGACGCGGTGCTGCGCTCCAGCGCCCCACCGCTGGCCAAGCTCCGCCGGCTGGTGCGGCTCTACACCCCCGCCGGTCGCCCCACATCGTGGGCGATGTGGATCGACGGCTGGGCCGAGTCGCTGCGTACCCCGGAGTTGGAGAAGACCTCCCGCCGGCTGGACCTGCGCTGGCGGCAGGACCTGGCGACGGTGATCGCCGCCGGGGTAGCCGACCACACCTTCGAGTGCGCCGACCCGGCTGGTGCCGCCTGGCGGATCAGTGCCGTGATGGACGGTCTCGCCGTCCAGCTCGCGGTGCACGACCGGGTGATCTCCCGACGCCAGTTCACCGAGTGGGTACGCCTGGTGACCGCCCGGGAGCTGGGCCTCGACCCGGCGCAGCTGGACTGAGCACAGACCGGACCGGGCCGTAACCCCGCCGGTTCGGCTGCGGGAGAATCACGCGGTGTCCGAACTCGCCAGCGCCTTCGTCCGACTACACGCCCGTCTCGCGCCGGTCCCCTTCGTCCCCGAGGTACGACTCCACCAGGCCGACGACGCGGTCGGGCTCTGGGAACTGACCGAGGGTGAGTTCCGCAGCGACCAACCACCCCCCTTCTGGGCCTTCGCCTGGGCCGGTGGGCAGGCCGTCGCCCGATACGTCACCGATCATCCGGACCTGGTCGCCGGTCGGCGGGTGCTCGACCTCGCCGCCGGTTCGGGGCTGGTGGCCATCGCCGCGGCCCGGGCCGGCGCCACCGCCGTCCGCGCGGTCGAGGTCGACCCGCTGGCCGTCGCGGCCGTCGCCGTCAACGCCGAGGCCAACGGGGTACGCCTCGACGCCGAGCTGGCCGACATCCTCGACGGCGACGCGGGCGACGCCGAAGTCGTCCTCGCCGGAGACGTGTTCTACAGCGCGGCGATGGCGCGGCGGATGCTCCGCTTCCTACTCACCGCCGCCCGCGCGGGCGCCACGGTGCTGGTCGGCGATCCGGAACGCGCGTTCCTGCCCCGCGACCGCTTCGACCCGCTGGCCAGCTACGAGGTGCCGGTGCCCGAGACGCTGGAGAGCGTACGCGTGAAGCGGGCCACGGTGTGGCGGCTCCGGGCCGGGCTGCCCGGAACGGCCGGCTAGCGTGTCCGCCGTGCTGTTCCGGAGCTGGACGAAGACCGCCGGCACCCACTGGCCGGCCGTCACCCGGGTGGCCGACCAGCAGGGCACCGAACACCTGGTGGTGACCGAGCACGCGCTGGTCCGGCAGGTGCTCACCGACCAGGTGACCTACCGTCCGGACAATGCCCTGGACGCCGTCACCCCGATCCCGGTAGCCGCCCTGCGGGTGCTCGCCGGGCACCGCTTCCGCCTCCCCCCGACCCTGGCCAACAACGGCGGCGTGAACCACCCGGCGATCCGCGCTCTCGTCGCCGACGCGCTCCACCCGACGAAGGTCGCCGCCCAACGGCCCTGGCTGACCGAGCTGGTGGCGGAGCGGGTGGCCGCGATCCGCGCCACCCTCGACTCGGGTGGCTCCGCCGATCTGCACGCCGAGCTCAGCGCCGACCTGCCGCTGCTGGTCCTGGCCCGCCTGGTCGAGCTCCCGGACGCCCCGGTCTCCGCGGTGAAGCAGTTCGCCCGTGCGGCGCTGGAGTTGTTCTGGGCCCCGCTGGACACCGACCGCCAACTGGCCCTGGCCGACGAGGTCGGCCGGTTCCACCAGGTGCTGCGGGAGTTCGCCGACACCGGCGGTGGGCTGGCCGCCGCCCTGCGGGCCACCGGGCACCCGCCGGATGTGCTCGTCGGGGCGCTGTTCTTCCTACTGGTAGCCGGCCAGGAGACCACGTCGCAGTTCCTCACCCTGCTCCTGCACCGTTTGGCCGGCGAGCCGACGGTTCGCGCCGCGCTGCGGGACGGCAGCGTCTCGGTGCCGAACGTGGTGGAGGAGGGGCTGCGGCTGGAGCCGCCGATCGTCACCTGGCGTCGGGTCGCCGCCGTGGACAGCACGTTGGGCGGGACCGCCGTGCCGGCGGGCACCAGCGTGCTGCTGTGGCTGGCCCGGGCCGGCCGGGACCCGGCCATCGTGCCGGCGCCGGACGAGTTCCGGCCCGGCCAACGGGGGTCGCGTCGGCATCTGGCCTTCGGGGCGGGCGCCCACCGTTGCCTCGGCGACCAGTTGGCCCGGATGGAGGCCGCGGTGGTGGTCGAGCGGGTCACCCCGCTACTCGACGGGGTAACCGTGGTGCGCGCTCCGTGGTATCCGGACAACCTCACCTTCCGGATGCCCGACGCCTTCGTGATCCGCCGTCGACCAGCCGGCTCAGCGGAACACTGACGCCACCTGGCCCAGCGGGGCAGTGGCCAGCCGGGCAGTGGCCAGCCGGGCAGTGGCCAGCCGGCCCAGCGGGGCAGTGGCCAGCCGGCCCAGCGGGGCAGTGGCCAGCCGGGCAGTGGCCAGCCGGCTCAGCGGACCTCCTCGGCCCAGGCCCGCCAGTCGTCGAGCACGCCGTACAGCGCCGGGGTGAGCCAGCCCGGCGCGGACCGCCGGAACACACCCGGATCGATCGCCCCGGCCCCGGCCGGCAACGCCCCGACCAGATACGGCACCAGGTCGGTCAGGTTCGCCCAGTGGACCAGCTCCGGCTCGGCCGGCCAGGCGCCGAGCAGCACCCCCGCCGGCACCGCCCGGCGTTCCAACGCCTCCAGGGTGAGCGCGGTGTGGTTGAGGGTGCCCAGACCGGCCCGCGCCACCACCACGGCCGGGCAGCCGAGGGAGACCGCAAGATCGGCCATCGTCCACGGCTCACCCGACGGGCGTAGCCCCATCGGCACGAGCAGTCCGCCGGCCCCCTCGACCAGGACCAGGTCGTGCTTGTCGGCCTCCGCGCGGACGGCGTCGACCGCCGTGTACAGCTCCAGTGGCGGCAACTCGGCGACCCGGGCCGCGGCCAGCGGGGCCAGCGGATCGGGGAAGCTCGCCAGCGTCCGCCCGGTCAGCGGTGCGGCGAGCCGGGTGACTTCGTCGATGTCGACCGGGTCGCCGGTGGCCGTACCGGACTGGCCGGGCTTGACCACCGCGACCCGCAGCCCGGCGGCCTGCGCCGCCGCGGTGACCGCCGCGGTCGCCACGGTCTTGCCGACCCCGGTGTCGGTGCCGGTCACCAGTACCGGTCCCCGCCACGGCGTCACACTCACGGCGCGCACTCCACGATGACCTCCAGGGCCCGCTCGAAGTCCGCCCGGGGGACACCGACGTTGACGGTCAGCCGGAGCCGGGAACGGCTGTCCGGGGTGGAGGGGGGACGGAAGCAGCCGACCGCGACACCCCGGTCCCGGCAGTCGGTGGCCCAGGCGATGGCCGCCTCCGGTCCGGGTGCGGTCACCGACACGACGGCGCCCTTCGGCGCCGACCCGGTCAGCCCGGCGGCTCGCAACCGCCGAACGGCGTACGCGACCCGGTCGCCAAGCTCCACCCGTAGCTGCTCGCCCCGCCAGGCGAGCCCCAGGGCGGCCCGTACCCCGGCCGCCACCGCCGGCGGCGGGGCGGTGTCGAAGATGAACGTCCGCCCGGTCTCGACCAGGTGCCGGACAAACTCCGCCGGAGCGGCGACGACGCCGCCGGCTCCACCCAGCGCTTTGGAGAGGGTCGCGGTGATGATCACGTCGGGTTCCCCGGCCAAACCGGCCGCGGTCGCTCCCCCGGCACCACCGGGCCCGACCACGCCGAGCCCGTGGGCGTCGTCAACCAGCAGCAGCGCGTTGTGCTCCCGGGCCACCGTGTGCAGCTCGGCGAGGGGAGCGAGGTCCCCGTCAACCGAGAACACCGATTCGGTTACCACCACCGCCGGGCGACCCGGCGCGGCGGCGAGCGCGGCCCGGACCGCGTCCACGTCGGCGTGCGGGGTCACCATGGTCTCGGCACCGGAGATCCGACACCCGTCGATCAGCGACGCGTGGTTGTGCGCGTCGGAGACCAGGAGCGTCCGTGGTCGCACCAGGCCCCGGACCGCGCCGACGTTGGCCAGGTAGCCGGAGGAGAAGAGCAGGGCACGTTCGGCCCCGAGCCAACCGGCCAGATCTTCTTCGAGGGCGTGGTGCGGTGCGGTGGAGCCCCGCACCAGCCGGGACCCGGTGGCGCCCAGCCCGTACTCGTCGAGCGCCGCGGTGGCCGCCGCGGTCACCGCGGGGTGTCTCGACAGGCCGAGGTAGTCGTTGCCGGCCAAGTCAACGATGTCGTCGTCGGCGGCCCGAGGGCGGAGGGTGCGGGTCAGCCCCGCCTTGGCGCGCAGCTCGGCTCGGCGGTCCAGGGCCGCAAGCCAGTCCGACACCGCCGCTCCTTCCCCGGCTCCCGCTCGCCGGGCGCCTCCGCCGGGGCGAACGTACCACCTGGCCGGACCCCGATCCGGCGTGCCGCGCGCCAACCCGGCGCGCCACGCTCCGGTCCCGCTGGTGGTTGGCCCGCGCCGCACCGGGCACCCCTTCCCGCGGCGACGGCCTTGTAGGGTACGGCCATGCCAGAGATCCTCGACCAGGCCCGCACCCAGGTACTGGAGAACGGCGTCGGCCTCGACGAGGCCGGCGTCCTCGCCGTGCTGAACCTCCCCGACGAGCACCTGCCCGCCGCTCTCCAGCTCGCGCACGAGGTACGCATGCGCTGGTGTGGGCCGGAGGTCGAGGTCGAGGGAATCGTCTCGCTGAAGACCGGTGGCTGCCCGGAAGACTGTCACTTCTGCTCGCAGTCCGGCCTGTTCACCTCGCCGGTCCGCGCGGTGTGGCTGGACATTCCGTCGCTTGTGGAGGCCGCGAAACAGACCGCGAAGACCGGCGCGACCGAGTTCTGCATCGTGGCCGCCGTGCGCGGCCCGGACGACCGGCTGATGCGGCAGCTACGGGAGGGCGTCGCCGCGATCCGGGCGGAGGTCGACATCCAGGTGGCGGCCTCGGTCGGCATGCTCACCCAGGAGCAGGTCGACGAGCTGGTCGAGATGGGCGTACACCGCTACAACCACAATCTGGAGACCTGCCGCTCGTACTTCCCGAACGTGGTCACCACCCACTCCTGGGAGGAGCGCTGGGAGACGCTGCGGATGGTTCGCGAGTCCGGCATGGAGGTGTGCTGCGGTGGCATCCTCGGCCTCGGGGAGAGCGTTGAGCAGCGCGCCGAGTTCGCCGCCCAGCTCGCCGAGCTGGACCCGCACGAGGTTCCGCTGAACTTCCTCAACCCCCGGCCCGGCACCCCGCTCGGGGACCGCTCGGTGGTCGAGGGGAAGGACGCGCTGCGCGCCATCGCCGCGTTCCGGCTCGCCATGCCCCGCACGATCCTCCGGTACGCCGGGGGCCGCGAGCTCACGCTCGGCGACCTGGGCACCCGGGACGGCCTGCTCGGCGGCATCAACGCGGTGATCGTCGGCAACTACCTGACCACGCTGGGCCGTCCGGCAACGACGGACCTGGAGCTTCTCCAGGACCTGAAGATGCCGGTCAAGGCGCTCTCCGAGACGCTGTGACCCGGCCGGGATGAGCAGCGACACGACGGGTCCGGCCCCGCTTGGTACGTCGACGCGGTTCGGCGGCCCGGCGGGGGCCGGCGCCTCCTGGTGCGACCGGTGCGGTACGCCGGCCGGCGAGGGGGACCACACCGCCTGCCGGGCCGCCCGGCAGCTGGAGCCACCCCGCTACTGCGGGCACTGCCGGCGACGGATGAAGGTGCAGGTACTGCCGGTCGGTTGGGCGGCGGTCTGCGTCGAGCACGGCGAGACACGGGCCTGACCGCGTCCGGAGATTCCTCACAGCATCCGCGATCTTCGATTTAGTCTGGTTATTCGGCCAGGTCAGGATGGTGGCAGGGCGACTCCACAACCGCTGGACAAGCGGACCGGAGGCAGCCCGCCGTCCTGACATACGAACGTACTGTTGCCGCCCCCACTCACGGCGGGCGACAGTACGCCACACCAGCGGTGCCATCGACGCCGCCGCTCCCCGGACAACCCTGAGGAGATCGCGATGGCTCTACGACTCGCCGACGGGACCGCCTGGTCCGAGGTCCTCGACCGCGCGGTGGCCGCCGTCCCCGAAGCCTTTTCCACCCCGACCGACGGCCTCCGAACGCTACACAACCTGATCGAGGGCGACTGGCGGGCGGTCGGCACCCCGGCCGCCGTCCGCACGCCGGTCGACAACACCGCCCTGGTCCGCCTCCCCCGCCTAGACGCGACCGCCGCCCGCGCCGCAGTCGCCCACGCCGCCGCCGTCCACCGGGACTGGGCCGACACCCCGCTCGCCGAACGGAAGGCGCGGGTCGTCGAGGCACTGGACGCCCTGACCGCCCACCGCGACCTCCTCGCCCTCCTGCTCGTCTGGGAGATCGGCAAGCCGTGGCGGCTCGCCGCCGCCGACGTCGACCGAGCCCTGGACGGAGTCCGGTGGTACGTCGACGAAATCGACCGGATGCTTGCCGACGGCCGGGAACCACTTCCCGGGCCGGTGAGCAACATCGCCTCGTGGAACTACCCGATGAGCGTCCTGGTCCACGCCGAGCTGGTGCAGCTCCTCGCCGGGAACGCCGTGATCGCCAAGACCCCGTCCCAGGGGGGCGCGGTCTGCCTCACCGTCGCGCACGCGTTGCTGCGCCGCGCCGGCCTGCCCGCCACGCTGATCTCCGGCAGCGGGGAGGAACTCTCCGAGGTGCTGGTCCGCGCACCGGAGGTCGGCGCGGTGGCGTTCGTCGGCGGGCGCTCCAACGGCGGAAAGGTGGCGGCGGCCCTGCTGGACACCGACAAGCGGCACTTCATCGAGCAGGAAGGGCTCAACGCCTGGGGGATCTGGGACTTCTCCCGATGGGATCAGCTCGCCGCGCACCTGAAGAAAGGCTTCGAGTACGGCAAGCAGCGCTGCACCGCCTACCCGCGCTTCGTCGTACAACGAAACCTGGTCGACCAGTTCCTCGACATGTACCTGCCGGTGGTCCGATCCGTACGGTTCGGACACCCGCTGGCCGTCGGCGACGGATGGTCCGCTGGTGCCCCCCTGCCCGAGCTGGACTTCGGGCCCCTGATCAGCACGGCCAAGGCCGACGAGCTGCGCCGCAAGGTCGACGAGGCGGTCCGGGGCGGTGCGGTCCCGCTGCACCGGGGCCGGCTCGACGGGGCGCCGTTCCTCGACGGGCAGGACACCTCCGCCTACGTGGCGCCGTCGGTGCTCCTCGCGCCGCCCGGCCGATCTCGGCTGATGCACGCCGAGCCGTTCGGTCCGGTCGACACGATCGTGGTGGTGGACACCACCGACGAACTCCTCGCCGCGATGAACGCCTCCAACGGCGCGCTGGTCGCCTCCCTCGCCTGCGATGACGAGGACGAGGCGGCGAAGCTCGCCATGGACGTGCAGGCGTTCAAGGTCGGCATCAACAAGCCCCGCTCCCGAGGCGACCGCCAGGAGCCGTTCGGTGGGCGGGGTGCCTCCTGGAAGGGGGCCTTCGTCGGCGGCGATCTGCTGGTCCAGGCGGTCACCGTCGGCGGCGCCGACGATCGCCTCTACGGCAACTTCCCGGACCGGACGGCGCTACCGCCGAACGTCTGACGCTTCGGCCGGCTTCGTCGGCAGACGAGCCGGCTCCGTCGCCTCGACGAAGCCACGCCACACGGACGGGCGGTGGATGGCCCCAACAAGATGCCGTCCACCGCCCCCACGACATCAGTCGGCGCCGCACTGACGCGGGCGACCGCCCCTGCCACAGACGCTCGCGTACCGCCTCCCACGAACCCGGCGCCCGCTGGAGCGCCCACGTCTTCGGCCTACACCGACAATCGCCGCCGCGGCGGCCGCAGCTCGCTACCGGGCCCGGCCCTCGTGCCCGGCGGCCTCCCGCGACACCACCGACGGTCCCGGCCGATCAACACACCAAGCTGCTTGTACTCCAAGCCCCAGGCCAGAGCATGGATATCTCTTCACGGCCAGCCGAAGTCGATCTTGAATGCCTTTGACCGAAAAGATCCAGATCTTCACAATGCCGACATGTCGCCCTAGCGAATGACGAAGCGGAACTATCTCGTATAACACGAATATCGCGACAAAACTTCGGTAAAAGGATAGGAGGTTATTTCGAATTCAAATCAAGCCAAGGAGGGTCATGAGTCGCCATCAACACCAGGGGCTGAGAGCAGGCATGCTGACGGGTCGCAAACGGTGGGTGGCCATCGGCGTCATGACACCACTCGCCTTCGCGTTCGTCGGCCTGACCGCCCCCGCCTTCGGCCACGTCTGGGGCGGCGGCACGAGCATGGCCGCCTACCCGAACGAGGAACGGGGATGGGATCAGGACGACTGGAACCGGGGAGGCTGGGGCCAGGAATACTGGGACCGCGGATACTGGGACGACAAGTGTGGACACACATGCCCCTCCGGCCCACCGGGACCTTCAGGCCCACCCGGACCCACCGGCCCACCCGGGCCAACAGGCCCACCCGGACCCACCGGCCCACCCGGGCCAACAGGCCCACCCGGACCCACCGGCCCACCCGGGCCAACAGGCCCACCCGGACCGTGCGCTGACATTGACAGCCTTGCCCCGTCGGCCTCCGAAGAGTTCAGTGCGGTGGTTTCAGATGGGGTCACCTACGCCGGCCGTAGAAGGCTCACGCCAGCGCCGCCGGGGCCCTACACCTGGACCGACCTCAGCGGAAACGCCAACTATCCGGGAGAATCCGTCTGCGGGGTCGCCATCTCCGCCGCCGGCAATGACGCCTGGGTAAAGGTGCTGACCACCGACGGCGAGGTGTGGGAAACCGAATGCGCCACACAGGGACAGAACTTCACCTGCAACAACCCCTGGGTGCAGTTGACAACGCCGTCTTGAACGGAACAGCTCCCGGAAAGGAACGGTGGACGCACCAGTACTGGTGGTGGGTGACTTTTTGGGTCACCCACCACCAGTGACCCGCCACGGCAGGCAGCGGGACGAACGAACGCCTTAGCCCTCGCCCTTACTGGTACGCGACACCTCGTAGACCGGCTTCGCCCGCCGCCCCAGCAGCACACCGAGCCAGGGCCACCGGGTTTCCAGGGCACGGGCGAGGGCATAGTAGACGGCGACGGCGACGGCGACCGCACTGGCGGTCAACGCGGCGGAGGAGTCGGCGTCGAGGATGATTCCCGCTCTGGAGGCGAGCCAGGCCAGTACGGCACCGACAGCGACCGGGACAGCGGTGCGGATGATAGAGATCAGAAAGTCATTGAACATAGGAGTGCCCCCTCGAGGTGTGAGGTGGTGCTCCTTTAACAATACGAGGGAATGCGTTCGGGTGCGCTACACAAAATCATCGCCATTTGCGCGGCGACACTCGGAACTCGGGTTGGCTGCCGCGCAGCCCGAAAATGTCCTACTGCGACAGGAGCTTGGTAGCGACAGCGGCCCAAAGTAACGATCACCGTATTATGGCGGAGAGGTCCAGCGGCGCACTGGTCGGAGAGACGGCCGCGGTCAACGGCACCGTCAGGGTGAGCAGCGAGCCATCCCGGTCAATCGTCGCCGGCCGCTCCAACCGGTCGACGGCCCGCAGCATCGGGGTGTTCTCCGCCTGGATGTGCAGACCCAGCGCGGCGTATCCACTCCGCTCCGCCTGCCACACGAGCCGACGCAGCAGCGCCGATCCGAGCCCGCGGCGCTGCCAGTCGTCGCGCACCAGCAAGGCCACCTCGGCTGTGTCTCCCTCGCCGAGCAGATTGGCCATCGCCACCACCGGCGCGGTCGGCGAATGGGAAACGGTCGGCGTGGCCAGCAGGGTGACCCCCCGTGCTGGCTCCAACAGTCGGCGCATCCGAGCCGGGGCGAGCCGGGCCGCCCCACCGTGGTAGCGACGGTTGCGGCTGCGCGCCGAACACCGCTCGTGCAGGTCGACCAGGCCCGGCAGGTCGTCACCGACCGCTGAGCGTACGCCCAGCTCAGTGCCGTCCGGCAGGCCCAGGACGACCGGGTCGGCCAGCCCTCGACCCGCCCGACGGGTGGGTCGGTCCGCCACCAGCAATTGTCTTCCGCACCGCGTCATGCGCTACTCCCTTCCCCTGGTCCGACCCTCCCCGACGGCTGTTGCGGAACCCATAACCCAGGGTGACAGGTCGGTTTCGGAGCCGGGAAGTGGTCGTTTCTGAGGTCTGCCGCCCCCCACTGGTGGCGATCAACGCCCGGAGCTCTCCTCGGCCGGATACCGGCCCTTGACATCAGAAGTCAGCTGCCATCAACTGTTCGGATGACCGAGCCGGCCATCGACGATTCCGCACCGACCGGCTCCCCGCCGGGTCTGGACCTGGGTCGGCTCGCCGGCTACCTCGCCGCGCATCCGGACCTCGGCGACGGGCCACTGCGCGCCCAGCTGATCCCCGGCGGCCGGTCCAACCTGACGTACCTGCTCGGTGTCGGGGAGCGGGAGATCGTGCTACGCCGGCCGCCGCTGGGCCACGTCCTGGCCACCGCACACGACATGGCGCGGGAGTTCCGGGTGATCTCGGCGCTCGCCCCGACCGAGGTGCCGGTGCCGAAGGCGCTGCTGTTCTGCACCGAACCGGAGGTGATCGGGGCGCCGTTCTATCTGATGGACCGCGTGCCCGGCACGGTGTTCCGCTCCCGAGCGCAGACCGACCCACTCCCCCGCGGGCAGCGACGGGAGCTGGCGATGGCGATGATGGACACCCTCGCCGCGCTACACACCGTGGACCCGGCGGACGTCGGCCTGGCCGACTTCGGCCGCCCGCGAGGTTTTCTCGCCCGCCAGGTCCGCCGCTGGTCCGGGCAGCTCGACGGCTCCCGAAGCCGGCCGCTGCCCGGCATCGACGAGCTACGCGACCGACTGGCCAGCACCGCTCCGGAGAGTTCCGGCCCGGGGCGGATCGTGCACGGCGACTACCGGCTGGACAACCTCCTCGCCACCGTCAACCCGGTCGCCGTCCAGGCGGTGCTCGACTGGGAGCTGGCCACCCTCGGCGACCCGCTGGCCGACCTGGGCCTCCTGCTGACCTACTGGGATGCCATGGGCGGGGATGCGGTCCCGCGCAATCCCGTCGCCGATGGGCTCGGGCCCCGGGCCGGCTTCCCTGCCGGCGCCGAGCTGATCGAGCGATACGCCAGTCGCAGCGGGATCGATGTCGGCCCGCTGGACTGGCATGTGGCCCTGGGGTGCTTCAAGCTCGCGGTGATCTGCGAGGGCATCCACTACCGGTACCGCCAGGGGCAGACTCTCGGCGCGGGCTTCGACCAGATCGGCGAGATGGTCGCACCGCTGGTCGCGCACGGACTGACCGCCGTCTCGAGGAGGAGCTGATGGACTTCACCCACGACGCCCACACCGAACGGCTACGCTCCGAGCTGACCGACTTCCTGGAGCAGCAGGTCTACCCGGCCGAGGCGGTCTACGCCGAGCAGGTCGCGGCTGCCGCAGATCAGTGGGCCCGGCCGCCGGTGCTGGCCGAGTTGCGGGCGGCGGCCCGCCGCCGGGGCCTGTGGAACCTCTTCCTCCCCGATCCCCACCACGGCGCCGGGCTGACCAACCTGCAGTACGCTCCGCTCGCCGAGCTGACCGGCCGGAGCCCGCACCTCGCCCCGGAGGCGCTCAACTGTGCGGCACCGGACACCGGCAACATGGAGTTGCTCGCCGAGTTCGGCACCGAGCCCCAGCGCCAGCAGTGGCTGCGCCCGCTGTTGGCGGCGGAGATCCGCTCGGCGTTCTGCATGACCGAGCCGGAGGTCGCCTCCTCCGACGCCACCAACATCGCCACCCGGATCACCCGCGACGGCGACCACTATGTGATCAACGGCCGCAAGTGGTGGTCGTCCGGCGCCATGGATCCGGCCTGTCAGATCTTCGTGGTGATGGGCCGGACCAACCCGTCGGCCGAGCGGCACCGGCAGCAGAGCATGATCCTGGTACCGCGGGACACACCGGGGGTCACCATCCGGCGTGGGCTACATGTCTTCGGCTACCACGACGGTCCACACGGTGGCCATGCCGAAATCGACTTCGACGACGTCCGGGTGCCGGTGGAGAACCTGATCGGTGCGGAGGGGGCCGGCTTCGCCATCGCCCAGGCCCGGCTCGGTCCCGGCCGGATCCACCACTGCATGCGGCTGGTCGGCATGGCGGAGCGAGCGCTGGAACTGCTCTGCCGTCGCGCCCTCGACCGGGTGGCGTTCGGCCGGCCGATCGCCGAGCAGGGGGTGGTGCGAGAGTGGATCGCCGAGGCGCGGGTCCGCATCGAGCAGTCCCGCCTCCTGGTGCTGAAGACGGCCTGGCTGATGGACACGGTCGGGAACAGGGGCGCGCACGCCGAGATCCAGGCCATCAAGATCGACACACCGTCGATGGCGGAGTGGGTGATTGACAAGGCCATCCAGGCACACGGGGGTGCCGGCGTCAGCCAGGACACCCCGCTGGCGGCGCTCTGGGCCCAGGCCCGCACCCTGCGCCTCGCCGACGGGCCGGACGAGGTCCACAAGGCCGCTCTGGCCCGCCGCGAACTCCGCCGCTACGCCTGAGTCGCTACGTCGGCGACGGTTAGGTGCTGGCGCGCTCGACCAACTCGGTGTCCAGGAGGATGTTCGTGGTGGCCCGGTGCTCGCCACGGATCCGGGATACCAGCAACTGGGCCATCTGCCGTCCCATCTCCTCGATCGGCTGGAAGACCGTGGTCAGCGGCGGGTCCGCCTGGCGGGCGATCGGGGCGTCGTCGAAGCCCACCACGGCCACGTCCTCGGGCACCCGCCGACCGGCCTCCCGCAGTGTCCGGAGCGCACCGAACGCCATCAGGTCCGAGGCGACGAAGACCGCGTCCAGGTCCGGGCAGGCGGCCAGCAGCTGGCGCATCGCGGCCTCCCCACTGCCCTCGCTGAAGTCCCCGTACGCGATCAGGTCTGGCCTGCCCCCGCTCGGCGTTTTCGCGACCGCCTCCTGGTAGCCGGTCAGCCGCCCCAGACCGGCACCCATGTCCTGAGGGCCGGCGATGGTCGCGATCCGCTGCCGTCCCCGCCCGACGAGGTACTCCACCGCGCGCCGGGCCCCACCGACGTTGTCCGCGTCCACGAGCCAGGCCGGCTCCGCGTCGGATTGCGTCATCTGGGCTGGCCGGCCGCCGAGCACGGTGGGCAGGCCCCGTTCTGCCAGCAGCGTGGGCAGCGGGTCGGAACCGTGCAGCGACAACAGCAGGACGCCGTCAACGTGCTGGTTGGTCAGGTGGTGCTCGACCCGTTCCCGCTCGATCGGGGACTGGACCATGACGAGCCAGAGCTGGAACGGGGTCCCCTGCAGGCCGGAGCTGACGCCCCGCACGATGCCGGCGAAGAACGGCTCGGCGAACACCCGGTCCCCGGATTCTGACACCACCAGGGCGATCGAGTCGGTCCGCTGGGTAACCAGGGCGCGAGCGGCCCGGTTCGGCACGTACCCCAGTTCCGCGATGGCCCGCTGCACCGCGGCACGGGCCTCGGGACTGACCTGGGGTGAACCGTTGACGACGCGGGATACCGTGCCCCGGCCGACGCCGGCACGTGCGGCGACCGCATCGAGAGTCGGGCGCCCGAGCGAGCGGGTGCGCTGCGTTGTCATCGTCTGCTCCTCCGACGGCGGAAGGCCCCGGTGCCCACCGGTGGCACCGGGACCACCCGGATAGCTGGTTCGAGCCTATTCTGCAGCCAGACCGTTGCGTCGGATTGTCTCGGCGTACCACCGGCCGCTGGACTTCAGGGTGCGGGCCTGGCTGCGGTAGTCGACGTGGATCATGCCGAAGCGCTTCGTGTAGCCCCAGGCCCACTCGAAGTTGTCCAGCAACGACCAGGCGAAGTAGCCTCGCAGCGGGACACCCGCGGCGATCGCCTGGTGTGCGGCGCGCAGGTGCGCGTCGAAGTAGGCGGTGCGGTCCGGGTCGTCCACCTGACCGTCCAGGACCGCGTCCACGAAGGCCGCACCGTTCTCGGTGATGTAGAGCGGCAGGTCGGTGTACTCCTCGTGCACCCGCCGCAACGTCTCGACCAGCCCGGGAGGGTCGATCTCCCAGTCCATGTCGGTGACCTGTTTGCCCCGGGTGACGAAGCGAACGCCTTCGCTGCCGGGCCAGCACGACGGTTGACGCCAGTACGGCTCCGGCGGGGCCGCTGCCGTCGGCGCGGCGACCACGTGCCGGCTGTAGTAGTTGATTCCGACCAGATCCAGCGGGGCGGCGATGGCGGTCAGGTCCTCCGCCCGCACGTGCCCGAAGTCGGTGACCTGGCTGAGGTCGGAGATCAGATCCGCCGGGTACGACCCGCGCAGCAGTGGGTCGAGGAAGAACCGGTTCGCCAGCCCGTCGACCCGGCGGGCCGCGTCGGCGTCGCCGGGCGAGTCGGTGGCCGGGGTGACCGGGTACAGGTTGAGCGTCACCCCGACCTGGACCTCGGACTGGGCCGCCGCCCGCAGCGCCGGCACGGCCAGCCCATGGCCGAGCAGCAGGTGGTGACCGGCCCGGACCGCGGCGGCGGGGTCGGACCGACCCGGGGCGTGCACCCCGGAGCCGTACCCGAGGAACGCCGAACACCACGGCTCGTTGAGCGTGGTCCAGTACCGGACCCGATCACCGAGCGCGCCGGCGACCAGGGCGGCGTAGTCGGCGAACCGGGCGGCGGTGTCCCGGGCCGGCCAGCCGCCCGCGTCCTCCAGCGGCTGCGGCAGGTCCCAGTGGTAGAGCGTCAGCCACGGCTCGATGCCGTTGGCCAGCAGTTGGTCCACCAGCCGCCGGTAGAAATCAAGTCCCTCCTGGTTGATCGGGCCGCTGCCGCCCGGCTGCACCCGAGGCCAGGAGACCGAGAAGCGGTACGACTTCAGCCCCAGCTCGGCCATGAGGGCGACGTCCCAGTCGAGCCGGTGGTAGTGGTCGCACGCCACGTCACCGGTGTGCCCGCCCACCACCCGACCCGGGGTGTGGCTGAAGGTGTCCCAGATCGACGGGGTCCGGCCGCCGGCGGTCGCCGCGCCCTCGATCTGGTACGCCGCGGTGGCGGCGCCCCAGCGGAAGCCGGGCGGGAAGGTCAGCGGCGGGCGTTCGCCGAGAACGCCGGCGGCGGGTGGGCTCGCGGGATTACTCACGACTTGACGGCACCTTCCATGATCCCGCCGATGATCTGGCGGCCGAACAGGAGGAAGACGATGACCAGCGGCAGAGTACCGATGGCGGTGGCGGCGAAGACCTGTGAGTAGTCGGTGTAGTACGCGTACGACAGGAAGGAGAGGGAGACCTGCAACGTCGGGTTTTCCGGGGTGAGCACCGCGTACGGCCAGAGGAAGGAGTTCCAGGTCTCCATGAAGGTCAGCAGCCCCAGGACCCCGGCCGCCGGGCGCAGCGCGGGCAGGACGATGTTCCAGTAGATCCGCAGGGTGCTGGCCCCGTCGACCCGGCCGGCCTCGATCAGCTCGTCGGAGACCGCCTGGCTGGCGTACTGCCGCATCATGAAGACACCGAAGGCGGTGACCAGGAAGGGCACGGTGACCGCGTAGAGGGTGTCGTACCACCCCAGCGTCTGCATCATGCCCCAGAGCGGGATGATGCCCAGCTGGGTGGGGATCATCATCGTCACGACGATGGAGAGCAGCAGGATGTTGCGGCCCCGGAAGCGCAGCTTCGCGAAGGCGAAGCCGGCCAGCGAGCCGGTGAGGACCACCGACACGGTGACCACCGAGGCGACGATGATCGAGTTCATCATGCCGGTGAGGAAGTTGGCCGCGTCGTTGTCGAGGACCCGGCCGAAGTTGTCGGTGAAGGCGCCACCGGGGGTGACCGGCGGCGGCACGTCGTTGATCGAGTCCAGGGTTCGGGTGCCGATCACCACCATGTAGTAGAAGGGGTAGATCGACAACAGGGTCGCCAGGACGAGGGCCAGGTAGGTCAACGGACTGGTGCGCCAGAGGCGCTTGGATGCGGAGATCATCGAGGGCACCTCACTTGGCCGCGCGGCGGACGAGGACGAAGTTGAGCAGCGACATCAGGCCGATAATCATGAAGAGGGCCCAGGCGACAGCCGCCCCGTAACCGGCGCTGTTCAAATTCGTGATACCCATCTCGTACATGTACATGGCCAGGGTCTGGAAGTCGCGCTGGGTGCCGCCGATGATGTTGCCGTTGCCGAAGAGCAGCGGCTCGGTGAAGAGCTGCATGCCGCCGATCGTGGAGAGGATGACCACGAAGATGAACGTGGGCCGGAGCAGCGGCAGGGTGATCCGCCAGAACTGCCGCCACTGGCCGGCGCCGTCGATCTCCGCCGCCTCGTAGAGGTCCCGGGGGATCGCCTGCATGCCGGCGAGCAGGATCAGGGTGTTGTATCCCGTCCACCGCCAGTTGACCATGGATGCGATCGCCGTCCAGGAGCTCCAGGTCTGCCCGTCCCAGTCGATCTGGTCGATCCCGACGAACCCGAGCAGCCAGTTGGCCAGCCCGTACTCCCGTTGGTAGAGCATGCCGAAGACGATCGCGACCGCGGCGACCGAGACCACGTTCGGGATGAAGATGGCCATCCGGAAGAAGGTCTTGGCCCGCAGCAGGGTGCGGTTGAGCAGGTTCGCCAGGAAGAGCGCCAGCAACAGCTGCGGGACGGTCGACAGCACGAAGATGCCGATCGTGTTGACCAGCGCGTTCCAGAAGTATTCGTCGGTGAGTAGCCGGGTGTAGTTGTCCAACCCGATGAAGGTGTGATCGCCGATCATGTCCCAGTCGTGCAGCGACATCCAGAGGGTACGCAGCATCGGATAGAGCCCGAAGATGCCGAAGATCAAGAAGAACGGCGCGATGTAGAGATACGGCGAGTACCTGAGGTCCAGGCCGGCCAGGGAGAGCCGCCAGCGCCTGGGGGTGCCACTGGGCGGGGGTGGTGCTGCCGGTGCCGGCGGGGCCGCGGTGGTCGAGTGGCTCATGTCGGCGCTCCGCTGCGTTCCGTGCCGACCCGCGGTGCTGGCATGCCAGGCCGACCGGGGGCGGCTCGCTTACGGTGGCTCATGGGGTTTCCTTTCCTGGCAGGGTCCGTGCCCGCGCGCAGGGCGCCACGCACCACGCACTACCAGCAGGTGGCCGCACCCCGGTCCCGGGACCGACCGGTGGCGCACGGAGTGGTCCCCGAACGCCACCGGATCGAATTCACTCAGAAGGCGCCCTGGATCTGGGCATCCTTGATGAACTGCTGCCAGGCCTCGTCCTCAGTGACCTGTCCGTTCTCGAACGCCCGCAGGGCCAGCCCGAAGGCGCTCTCCTTCACCGCCTGGTGCTTCGGCCCGAGGTGGATCGGCTCGATCTTGCTGACGCTCTCACCGAAGATCTTGCCGGTCGGTGCGCCGCTGAAGTACTCGTTGGTGTAGCTGAGGAACGCCTCGTCCTGCAGCGCCTCCAGGTGGGTGGGGAGCGGGCCCTTGGCCTTGAATGCCTCCACCTGGCTGGTGGCGTTGGTCAGGAACTCGGCGAGCTTCGCCGCCTCCTCGTGGTGGGAGCTCTGCTCCGGCACCGCCAGCCAGGAGCCGCCCCAGTTGCCGCCGCCGCCGGGCACCGCCGCCACGTCCCACTTACCCTTGTTCGCCTCCCCGGAGTTGTCCGCGACGATGCCGAGCATCCAGGACGGGCAGAAGGTGGCCGCGAAGCTGCCCTGCTTGAAGCCGCCGGACCACTCGGGGGACCAGGTTTCGATTTTGGCGGAGAGTTCGACCATCGAGGTCGCCGTGTCCCAGGACGCCTTCACCGCGGGGCTGCTGTCCGCGATGATGTTGTTCTCCTTGTCGTAGAAGAGGTCGTCGCCCTGCTGGAAGAGCGCCGCGTCGGAGACGGCGACGATCGTGTCGATGAGGGCCTTGCCGCCACTGCCCTCCTTGTACGCGCGGCCGGTCTCCAGGAAGCTGTCCCAGTCCGGCCAGAGCGCCGACACCTCATCCCGCTCGGTGGGTAGCCCGGCCGCCTCGAAGAGGTCCTTGCGGTAGCAGACGGCGAGGCTGCCGACGTCGGTCGGCAGGCCCATCAGTCGACCGTCCGGCGCCTTGCCCAGCTCCCACTTCCAGGGCAGGTAGTCCGCGGAGTGGTCGTCGATCAGCGGGGCGAGATCCACCCAGTTGCGCGGGTTGGACTTGAACTCGTTGAGGATGCCCTCCTCCAGCGCGACCACGTCACCCGCTCCCTTGCCGGTGGCCAGGTAGCGCACCAGCTTGGGCCGGTACTCACGCAGCTGCGCCGTCTTGCGCAGCTCGATCTTGATGCCGGTGTCCTTCTCGTACTGTTTGACGAGTTCGTCGTAGCCGAACTCGCCGAACGTCTCGACGACCAGCTTGCTGGGCTTCTCGCCGGCGGCCGGCTCGTCGTCGTTGCCGCAGGCCGCGAGGCCGCCGACGGCGGTGATCGCGGCAAGGGCGCTGGCCGCCAGGCGGGAACGCCGCGTGGTGAGGCTCATCCTGACCCCTCTTTTCGATGTGAGGCTGCGTCTGTCGTGATGGGGGATGCGGTACGGGGCGTCGACCGACGATGATGGATTCGACGACGGTCCGGCGTGGACAAATGAGCCGTACCACACCACTGGGAACGCTCCCATGAGATTGCCGGGAGGTGTCAGACGTGTCAATAGGCCGATGGGAGCGAATTCCGGATCGTTACCGCGTGCCCGCGATCACCGCCGCGAAATGGTGCTTTTATCGGGTCAGCGACCCGAAACGGCGAAATAGGTCAGCAGAATCGACGGAGCAGCGTGCCCGCCCGACCAGAATCGAAGACGGCCGGATCAAAACGGTCCCCCGCCCAGTCCCGCAACGTGTGGTGCTCGGGATGCCCCGGATCGGCGAACGCGGCCAGCAGCGCCAGGTAGCCAGCCGGACCACCGACATCCTCCGGCGGGCACGCCCGCTCCCCATCCAGACAATCGGGATAGCGCTCCTCCGGATCGGCCAGGAGGACGTCCTCCACCACCAGATCGTGCTCCCACCAGTTGCCGAAGTCGTAGGTGTAGTGAAACCGGCTGCCCTTACCCACCACCGCGTCCAACCGCACGTCCAGCTCGTCGCGGAGCGACAGCTCACCGTCCGGGTCGGGCTCCCCATACTGCTCACCGTCGACCTCGAACGAGTGCAGGTGGCAGTCCCGCCAACCCATCGCGTGCTGCACCACCCGGTGCACCCGGTCGAGGGTGAAGCCGCCCGGGACCAGCACCCGGCGCCAGACCAGCGGCCGAAGCCCGGCCAGAGAAATCCTCAGCTGGAAGATCTGACGCGGCATGCTATCCCGTCCTCCCGCAGAATAAGCTGCGACCATGATCTGCCGAGCGTGCCGGGCGAGACGGCACGACGACTGTCGCGGCCAAAACTGGTGTGACTGCCAGCACCGTACCCCTGTGCCACCCCCTCCGGTCACGGGTCCGGCCAGCGAATGACCGTCGAAACGCCGATTACCGCCCTCTGGCCGGCACCGTCCAGCATGCCGCTCGACGACTCCGCGCTCACCGCCTGCTACGGCCGGACCGATCGATCACGCCTGCGCGTCAACTTCGTCACCAGCGTGGACGGCGCGGTCACCGTTGACGGATATTCGGCCGGGCTCTCCGGCGAGCCGGACAAGCGGGTCTTCCGACTGCTGCGGATGCTCTGCGACGGACTCGTGGTCGCTGGCGGCACGATGCGCCACGAGCGGTACCGGCCGCTCCGGCTGGACGAGCGACGCCGCGCCTGGCGCCGGGAGCACGGCCTACCGGAGTGCCCGACCCTCGTCGTGGTCTCCGGCTCGGCCAACCTCGACCCGGCCCACCCCGCCCTCGCCGACGCACCGGTACGCCCAATCGTGCTCACGCACGCCGCCGCCACCGCCCCGCCCGGCCTGGCCGACGTCGCCGACCTCGTCGAATGCGGCGACGACCGGGTGGACCTCGCCGCCGGCCTGGCCGAGCTGCGTCGCCGCGGGCTCGACCAGCTGCTCTGCGAGGGCGGTCCGCACCTCTTCGGCGCGCTCACCGCGGCCGACCTGGTGGACGAGGTCTGCCTGACCATCGCCCCGCTGTTGGCCGGCGCCGGGCCGGGCCGGATCACCGCCGGGGAGCCCAGTCCGGTGCGGCACCTGCCGCTGCGGCACGTGCTCGCCGCCACCGATGGCGGGCTACTACTCCGCTTCGCCCGCTGACCCGCTGCGGGCCTCGCAGATCCGGCCGGTGAAGGCGGGGTCCGCCTCCCGCCCCGCCGACCAGACCGGGTTGATCCCCAGCGCCAACGGCGGTGGCTGCCAGGCCGAACCGATACGCTGAAGCACCTCGTACTGCATCTCGGACCGCTGCACCGACTCACCGGAGAGGAAATCGAGCACCAGGTCCGCGACGTCGGCCCGGCCGACCAGCTCACCGTGGAACGCGGGCAGCTCGTACACCGGGATCCGGTGGTACTGGCCGGGCGGCGCCTCGATCGCGGTCACCGTCGGCAGGAAGGCCACCATCCGCACCCCCGCCACCGGGCAGAGCGTACGGTTCCGATAGAACGGGGCATCGGCCAGCAGCGAGCGGATGAAATCCTGGTCCGGCTCCTCCTCCGAGGTGTCGGTGAGGTTCCAGAGCGACTGCAGCGCGCGCAGTTCCCAACCGGCCACCACGCCCCACCCCCGCCTGATCTGCGCGGGCGGGTAGTACACCCGGCCCGGCATCACCAGCGGGCTGAACAGCAGCACCGCCTCCACCTCCGTCATCGGCCACCGCTCCAGGTAGGTCCGGGCCACCATGGCACCCTCGCTGTGCCCGAGCAGGGCGATCGGCCGGTTGGTCCGCTCATGCAGGGTCTCGACCTGCTCCGCCAGCAGGGCCGCGCTCTCGCCCAACGACCGGTGGGTGGCCACCGCCGCGTACGGCAACGGCCGGTTCTGTTCATCCAGTCCGAGGTAGGAGAACCGCTCCACCCGCGGATCCACCGCCGGTTCACCGTCGTACTCGGAGTCGTGCCCGCCGAGGGCGATCACCGCGTACGGGACCGAGTCCGGCAACGGCTCCGTCATGATCGGCGGTCGCCACCCGCCGCGCCCGCCCTGGACCCGCTCGGCCGCCAGCGGCATCGTCGGGAAGCTGAGCAGGATGAGCGCCACCAACAGCGGCACCACCGGCACGAGCCGGAGGCGAACCCGGCCGGGGGCCAGAACGGCGGCGACGCTCTTGCGCCAGAGCAGCGCGTTGACCGCGCCACCGACGGCGGCCAACGGGACCCCCCACCAGATGGGCACCGCCGACAGCACCGCACCGACGATGGTGAGCACGACGAAGTTCAGCCACGCCCAGCCCACTACCTCGAGCCGCGGCAGACCCCGCCACCAGTCCGCGGTCAGCCCGGCCCGCAGCAGGAACGGGGCGAGCAGCAGCAACGGCAGCAGCGAGGCGATCAGATACCAGGAGAGCCCGGTCGTGGCGAAGGCCATCGCCAGCGCCACCCAGGGCGAGAGGAGCACCGCGGTCAGGATGGCGACCCAGATGTTGCGCCGCAGCAGCCAGCGCCACGACGGACGGGGGGTTCCGTCCGGCCAGGCCAGGTTCGCCAGGACGGTGGTGAGGACTCCCCGCAGCGCCGACATCCCCACCAACGTGAGGAAGAACCCCGGGATGGTCCGGTGGTAGACGAACAGCCAACGCAGCTCCTGGAAGGTGCCGTACGGCCAGACGGCGCTCACCTGCGGCGACAGCCCGCGAACAGCCTGGAATCCGAGCACCGCGATGATCGCCGCCTCCACCGCCGGTAGCACCGCCGCCAGTGCGACCAGCGCCTTGAACCGACCGCGGGGCGTCCGCAGCCACTCCTCCCGCAGCCACCTCTCCCGCAGCTTCATCCGTTACAGCATCGCCCAGCTCTCGCCCGACTCGTGGGGAATTTGCCGATAGCGCCCGGCCGCAGCACCCGGGGCGCACCGCCGCCATACCCCCGTCGCCCCCGCCCAACCCGCTCGTCGTGCACCGCCCGTCACCCCCGCCCAGCACACCCGTCCCGCACCGGCCCAAGGCGGAGGTGGGCGGCAGGCACGGCGTGGTCTCCGCCGCGTCACGTGGCGGCCGGTCGTAGGTCTCGGGCAGGATGCAGGGCGTGCCTGCCGACCTCGCCCCCCAGCCCCACGGAGTGACCCGATGACCGACGACGCCGTGGATGGCCCGGGCGAGCTGGTCGGCCGGGTGCTCGGCACCGCCGACGCCACCCCGCTGCAGTTCTGGACGGCGGTCTCCCCCACCAGCTACCTGCAGCTCGACGACGTCGTGGCCACCCGCCGCGAGCTGCCGGACCGGGAGCCGGTGACGATCGCCGGGGTGGTCACCCAGGTGCGCGCCCGACACGAGGGCGCCCAGTTCGACTCCGACGTCTTCGCGATCGCCGACGGCATGCTCCCCGCCCAGGTGCAGGAGGCCGCCGAGATCACCACCACCCGGGTCGACCCGGAGCTCTACGTCCCGCCGTCGCCGGGCGCCGTCGTGCACCGGGCCGAGGGGGACGCCCGAGCCCGGGCGCTGCACTTCGACCGGATGGAGCGGCGGATCCCGATGGGCACCGGCCGCGACGGGGTGCCGGTCTACCTCAACGCCGACTTCCTCGACGGCACCCGGGGCGCGCACGTCTCCATCTCCGGCATCTCCGGCGTCGCCACCAAGACCAGCTTCGCCACCTTCCTGCTCTACTCGGTCTTCCGCTCCGGCGTCCTGGGCGGGGACGCGGTCAACGCCAAGGCGTTGATCTTCAACGTCAAGGGCGAGGACCTGCTCTTCCTCGACCACCCCAACACCCGGCTGGACGAGTCCACCCGCACGGCGTACGCCCGGCTCGGCCTGGACGCCGCGGCCTTCCCCGACGTACGCGTCTACGCTCCGCCCCGGGCCGGCGACGCCACCGGCACGCCGGATGTGAGCAGTCGGCTCAGCGGGGTGGACAGCTTCTACTGGACGCTCGACGAGTTCTGCGCCGACCGCCTCCTGCCGTACGTCTTCGCCGACGCCGACGACGAACGCCAGCAGTACACGATGGTGGTGCACTCGGTCACCGCCCACCTGGCCCGGTACGCGCAGCCCGCCGACGGCGGGGTGAGCATCGACGGGGTCCGCCTCGGCAGCTACGCCGACCTGGTCGATCACATCGTCGAGCGGCTGAACGACGACGAGACCCGGGGCGACTGGGCCGGCAGCGCGGTCGGCCTCGGCACCGTCAACGCCTTCGCCCGCCGGTTGATCGGCAGTAAGAAGGACCTGTCCCGGCTGATCCGCGGCGATCTGGCCACCCGGCGCCCGCATCGGATCAACACCGCGGAGTCGGCGCAGGTCACCGTGGTCGACCTGCACAACCTGCCGGACCGGGCGCAGCGGTTCGTGGTCGGCGTGACGCTCAAGAGCGAGTTCGAGCGCAAGGAGAAGACCGGCACCGCCAAGCCGCTGCTCTTCGTCGTCCTCGACGAGCTGAACAAGTACGCCCCCCGCGAGGGCTCCTCCCCGATCAAGGAGGTGCTGCTGGACATCGCCGAGCGGGGCCGCTCCCTCGGGGTGATCCTGGTCGGCGCGCAGCAGACCGCCAGCGAGGTGGAGCGGCGCATCGTCACGAACTCGGCGGTCCGGGTGGTGGGTCGGCTCGACCCGGCCGAGGCGTCCCGCCCCGAGTACGGTTTCCTCCCGCCGGCGCAGCGGCAGCGGGCACTGCTGGCGAAGCCGGGCACGATGTTCGTCAACCAGCCCGACATCCCGGTGCCGCTCTGCCTGGAGTTTCCGTTCCCCGCCTGGGCGACGCGGGTCGCGGAGGCAGGCGCGGTGCCCTCCCAGACCCTCCGGTCGATCACCCAGTCGGCCGACCCGTTCGCCGTGGTGGGCTCCGGCGACGACGACATCCCGTTCTGAGGTGATTTGAGCCGTGAAGATTCTGCACACCTCCGACTGGCACGTCGGCAAGGTCCTCAAGGGGCAGTCCCGGGCCGACGAGCACAAGGCCGTCCTCGCCGGGGTGATCGAGGTGGCCCGGCGGGAGGCGCCGGACCTGGTCATCATCGCCGGCGACCTCTACGACACCGCCGCCCCCACCCCCGAGGCGACCCGGTTGGTCACCCGGGCGCTGACCGCGCTGCGCCGTACCGGTGCCGACGTCGTCGCGATCGGCGGCAACCACGACAACGGCGCGGCGCTGGACGCGCTGCGGCCCTGGGCCGACGCCGCCGGGATCACCCTGCGGGGCAACGTCCGCGAAGACCCCAACGAGCACCTCATCGACGGTACGACCGGCGGCGGCGAACGCTGGCAGGTCGCCGCGCTGCCGTTTTTGTCCCAGCGGTACGCGGTTCGGGCCGTGGAGATGTATGAGCTGACCGCCGCCGAGGCGAACCAGACGTACGCCGACCACCTGGGGCGGATCGTCGCCCGGTTGACCGAGGGCTTCACCGAGCCGGACCGGGTGCACCTGGTCACCGCCCACCTGACCGTGGTCGGGGCGGCGACCGGCGGCGGCGAGCGCGACGCCCACACCGTCCTCGGCTACGCGGTGCCGGCGACGGTCTTCCCCGGCACCGCGCACTACGTCGCCCTCGGTCACCTGCACCGCGCCCAGCGGGTCGACGGCGGGTGCCCGATCCGCTACAGCGGCAGCCCGCTGGCGGTCGACTTCGGCGAGCAGGAGAACGTCCCGTCGGTGACCGTGGTCGAGGTGACCGCCACCACGGCAGCCCAGGTGCGCGAGGTGCCCATCCCCGCCGCCGCCACCCTGCGGACCGTCCGGGGCACGCTCGCGCAGCTCGCCGAGGTCGAGGTGCCGGACGCCTGGCTGCGGGTCTTCGTCCGGGAGCAGCCCCGGGCCGGCCTCCGCGAGGAGGTACAGGAGCTCCTCCCCCGCGCCCTGGAGATCCGGATCGATCCGGAGCTGGTGCCCGCGCCCGGTGGCGGTGCCCGCGTCGCCCAACGCGCCGGCCGGTCACCGCGGGAGCTGTTCGGCGACTACCTGGACGACCGGGGGCACGCCGACGACGACGTCCGGGGGCTCTTCGACGAGCTCTTCGAGGAGGTCGAGCACTGATGCGGCCGATGCGACTGGATCTCGACGGCTTCACCGTCTTCCGCGCGGCGACAACGATCGACTTCACCGACGCCGACTTCTTCGCGCTGGTCGGGCCGACCGGCTCCGGCAAGTCCACCGTGTTGGACGCCATCTGCTTCGCGCTCTACGGCACCGTACCCCGGTGGGGCGGCACCCGCGGGTTGGCGAACGCCCTCGCCCCGTCGGCGGCCGAGGCGCGGGTCCGGCTGGTCTTCGAGTCGGCCGGTGACCGCTACGTGGCCACCCGGGTGGTCCGGCGGGACAGCCGGGGCAACGTCAAGACCTCCGGCGCCGGCCTCCAGCTCATGCCGCCCGGCTTCGACCCGGCCAAGCTCGACACCGGGCTCAGCCCGGAGGACCTGGGCGAGGTGCTCGCGGGCACGGTCGCCGAGATGGAAGGCGCGGTACTGACGGCGGTCGGGCTGCCGTATGAGCAGTTCACCAGCTGTGTGCTGCTGCCGCAGGGGCAGTTCGCCGACTTCCTGCACGCCCGACCGGCGAAACGGCAGGAGATCCTGGTCAACCTGCTCGGCCTCGGCGTCTACGAGCAGGTGCGGGAGAAGGCGGGGACCCGGGCCAGCCAGGCCGAGGCGAAGTTCGAGGTGGTCAACCAGACCCTCACCGGCCTCACCAATATCGACGACGCCACCCTCGACGAGGTGTCGACCCGCGTCGACCAGATGCGGGAGCTGGCCACCGCCGTCACCGCCGCCGTTCCCGAACGCGCGGCGGCGCACACCGCGGCGCGGGAGGCGGGCGCGGCGCTGACCGCCCTCGACACCGACCTGGCCGTGCTCGACGCCGTACGCGCCCCCGCCGGGGTGGCCGAGGTCGCCCGGGCGGTGGCGACCGCGCAGACCGACGCGGACGAGGCCACGACCGTGGTGGCGCTCGCCGAGGAGCGGGAGGAGAAGCTTCGCGGCGAGCTGACCGCGGCCGGCGACGAGAGCGCGCTACGCCTGCTGCTGCGGGCGTACGACGACCGGGCGGGGCTGGCCGGCGAGGCCGAGACGGTCCGGGCGGCGGTGGCGGCGGCCCAGGCCGGGCACGCGGCGGCGACGGCGGAGCTGACCGCGGCACAGGCGGCGGCCGAGCGGGCCGAGGCCGACCTGGCGGCGGCCTTCCAGGCGCATGAGCAGGCCAAGGCGACCGACCTGGCGATGGCGGTGCGGGAGCCGCTGCACGACGGGGCCACCTGCCCGGTCTGCGAGCAGACCGTCGCCCAGGTCCCGGCGATCCCGGCCGAGTCGGCGGTGTCGGTGGCGGTCGCGGCCGGTAAGGCGGCGCGGGCGGCCAGCGAGGCGGCCAAGGCCACCGTGGCGCAGCGGGACGGCGCCGTCCGCGAGCGGGAACGGGAGCTGGTGGCGGCGCGGGTCCGGCAGGAACAGCTCGACGCACGGCTGGCCGCCCTGCACACCCAGCTGGCCGACGCCCCGGAGCCGGCGGCGCTGCACCAGGCGGTGGCCGAGCACGGGCGGCTACGGCAGGAGTTGGAGGAGTCGGCGGCGGCGGTCCGCGCCGGCCGGGACGAGGCCCGCCGGGCCCGGGCCGCGGTCGGCACCGCGCAGGAACGGCTCCGCACCACCTGGCGGGCCTTCGACGCGACCCGGGACGGGCTGGCCGGCTTCGGCCCGCCGGCCACCGACCGGGAGGACGTGGCGGCGGCGTGGACGGCGCTGACCGGCTGGGCCGCCGCCGAGGTGGCGCGGCGGCGCTCCGAGCGCGCCGACCGGGTGGCGGCGGTCAGCGCGGCCGAGGCGCAGGTGGCCGCGGTCCAGGCGCGGATCGGCGGGCTGTTCGAGGCGGCCGGGGTGCCGGCCACCGACGACCCGGGCCGCGACGCCGCGGTCGCCCTCGAACGGGCCGAGGCGCAGCTGCGGGAAGTGACCCGCCGCCGGGAGCAGGCCGGTGAGCTGCGCGAGCAGCGCGCCACCTACGAACGTGAGGCGCAGGTGGCCCGCGCGCTCGCCGGGCATCTGCGGGCGAACAACTTCGAACGGTGGCTGCTCGCCGAGGCGCTCGACCTGCTGGTGGACGGGGCGTCGACAATCCTGCGCGAGCTCTCCGGCGACCAGTACGACCTGGTCCACGACAAGGGTGAGTTCTTCGTCGTGGACCACCACGACGCCGGCCTGCGCCGGGGCGTACGCACCCTCTCCGGCGGGGAGACCTTCCAGGCGTCGCTGGCGCTCGCACTGGCCCTGGCCGAACAGCTCGCCGGGATGTCCACCACCGCGGCCAGCCTGGAATCCATCGTGCTGGACGAGGGGTTCGGCACGCTCGACACGGCCACCCTCGACACGGTGGCGGCCACGTTGGAGAACCTGGCCGCGCGGGGCGACCGGATGGTGGGCGTGGTCACCCACGTGCCGGCGCTGGCCGAGCGCATACCGGTCCGCTTCGAGGTCCGCAAGGACGCCCGGTCGGCCCGGATCGAACGGACCGGCCGGTGAACGCCGACAGCGGGCGGGGGCGACCCGGGTGACCCGCTTCTTCGTCGACGCGTGGGACCCGGGGTACGGGGCCTCATTCGAGGCCGCCGCCGGCGGACCGGCCGCGCCCAGCAACGCCCAGGTCGAGGCCGACCACGAGCTGCCGGCGGCCGACTGGCGGGCGGTCGGGCCCCGGCCCGGCGTGCACCCCCCGGCCGTGGTGCTCCTCGTCGACGGGGTACGCCGCAACGACGCCAGCCTGTGGCTGACCGAGCCCGACGGGGTCTCGTACCCGGGGCTGGCCGCCTCGTACGCGGCCGGGGTGGTCCGCTGCGACCTGGAGCGCGGCTCGGCCCAACTGGCCGGCGCCCGGGTGGAACGGGGGCTCTTCACCGCCAGCCCGTCCGCGGTGGATGTGCGCGCCGGCAACGTCCACTACCCGGTGCACCAGGTCGGCGGCAGCGGCGAGCTGGCCAAGCTGCCGGCGGCGGTGCAGGGGCCGCTGACCGCGCTGGAGGTGGCGGTCTCCAGCGCCGCCCGCAGCGACGACGATCTGCTGGTGGTGGACGGGCCGCTGCGCAACCGACGGCTCCTGCCCCGCACCCTCGGCTACGTGAAGACCCAGCACAGCCAGTACCTGGACGCGCGGCTCACCGCGGTGGTCACCGGGCTCACCGCCGGGCAGCGCTCCCCGGTGTTCCGGCTGGGCACCGCGTGGGGCGGCTGGTCGTGGTACCTGCGGCTGCCGGTCGCCGGGGGCGCCCCGTGGGCGGGCATCGTCCGGGTGGAGTGCTCCACCGAGCTGGACATCGCGGCGGCGGTCGCGTTGGCGGACCTGTCCGTGGTGACCCTGCCCCGCTTCGCCTCCACCCCGTACAAGGACCCGCGGGCACCGCAGAACCTGATCCCCATCGCCGGCCTGGAACGCCGGCTGCGACGGATGATCGGGGACTCCCGGCTGCTGCACCGCGCCCTGGTCGCCGCCGCGCGCAGCGCCACGCCCGCCGCCGCGCAGCCACCCGGCGGTGCGCTCTGATGGGGCGGCAGCGCTCCGCCGACCGGGCGGCCGTCGAGGTGGACACGGGGGTGGCCGAGCTGGTCCCCGACCCGGACCGGGCGGGCTCCTGGACGCTGCTGCTCGACGGCGCCCCGCAGTCCCACGTGGATCTCACCGACCCCACCCACCTGGAGTTCGAGTACGTGCGCCGGCTCGGCGCCGCGATCGACCTGCTCGCCCCGGCCGACGCCCCGCTGCGCCTGCTGCACCTCGGCGGCGGCGCGCTGACCCTGCCCCGATATGTCGCCGCCACCCGTCCCGGCTCGACCCAACGGGTCTGCGAGATCGACGGCGCGCTGGTGGAGTTGGTCCGCCGGGAGCTGCCCTGGCCCCCCAACCCACGACTACGGGTACGCGTCGCCGACGCCCGGGAAGCCCTCACCGGCCACCGGGACGCCAGCACCGACATCGTGGTCGCCGACGTCTTCGCCGGCGCCCGTACCCCCGCCCACCTGACCTCGGTGGAGTTCGCCGCCGAGGTGGCCCGCGTGCTACGACCGGGCGGCTGGTACCTGGCGAACATCGCCGACGGCCCGCCGCTGCGGCACGCCCGCCAGCAGGTCGCCACCGTCCGGTCGGTGCTACCCAAGGCGGTGTTGGTCGGCGACGCCGCGGTGCTGCGGGGCCGCCGCTTCGGCAACCTCGTGCTGCTCGCCGGCCGCAGCACCCCGCCGGTGCCCGAGCTGACCCGGCGGGTCTCCGGCGACTGGTTCCCGGGCCGGGTGCTCGCCGGCGAGGAACTGGTCCGGTTCACCAGCGGCGCCCCGGTCGTCCACGACACCGACGCCACCGACTCCGCACCACCCCCGCCGGGGATCTTCTCGGTCGGCGGTTGATCCGGCGCACCCCGGCCGGCCACTTTCGACTCGTCCGCAGCGTCTATACGAGGGCAAAAATGCCGACGAAACAGCTGAAAGTTGGCCTGCGGGTACGCGATCTGGACCGGTCGTTCGATCTCTACCGACGGCTCGGTTTCCGGCACCTCCCACAGCCCGAGCAGACGCACCTGCGGTACCTGACCTACGGTCACACCTGGCTCATCCTGTCCGATCTGCACCAGCACGGCTATCACCACGCCGAGCGCGGGCAGCAGACCAGACAGGGCCCGGTCGGGCTCGGCTTCGTCCTCGTCGTACCGACCACAGATCTCGACGCGACGTGGCGGCTCTGGCGGGAGGAGGGCCTGACCGTGACCCTCGACCCGGAAGACGTCGGCTGGGCGCGCATCTTCTACGGCCTGGACCCGGACGGCTACGAGCTCATGTTCGAACAGTTCCCCGGCTAGCACTGTGACCATGAACGTTCGCAATGTTGGTGGAGACGCCGTCTAGCCTGTTGGCCAGGCGTTGGTCAGGCTGTGGTGGTGGCAGATCCTGTATGCGTGCGGCGGCTGTGATCAGGAAGGTCAGCAGCTGCTGCGAATCGATCGCCGGGGAACCGGCTGACCGATCCGACTGCGACGGGCGATGATCGTGCTCGCCTCGGCCGGCGGGAACCGGCGCCGGCTATCGCCGCCCCCACGACCTCATCACCGCCGTGACCAGCACCTATCCGACAACGCAATGACCCTGCCGCTGAAAACCTTCACCGAAACCATCTCCTGCGTCATCGGCCTACACTTCTACCGAATGCTCACTGAATAAGCCTCTAAGGCTGCATGACGAGGCATTTAGTACACAAGGGTCAGTCCGACTCTATCGCTAAATTGATTCAGCGAGCCCGGGGCGGGCCTTCCAAGCAACTTATCCACCGCTTCATTTCGGCGTTGGCTACCGAGCCCAACACCCACCCGCCGCAGGGTCGGCATTTCCACAAGCGGTCGGAATGCCGCAACGGGCAACTTCGACTCCGTAACCAGCAACTCCTCGAGCTTGGGCACACGACATAGCGGCTCCAGCGAATCCACTCCACGCAGGCCTCGCATTTCCGTCAAGTCGACCCTCCTCAGCTCAGCATGCGGGCTCAAATCCGGCAACCGAGCCACCTTCGCTAGAGCGTCGAGCCAGAGCCACTGAAGGGATCCGAACTCAGCGAGGAATTCAACCTCGGCGACTCCCCGAACTCCCCGCAGCGCCAAGTAACGCAGCATCTCCGTCCTTGGCAGCCAGGTGTTCGACTTGTAACTTCCCAGAGTCAGGGCCAAGGATTCCAGGTTCGGAAACTCAAGCCCGCCTAACAACCCATCGAGGGCGCAGCTCCAGAGAGCCAGGGCCTGTAGCTGCTGGTTTGACCGCAGTAGTTCAGCCAAGCCTTTCGAATGACCTCTAATTCGCAGCTTCCGTATGCACGGAAATCGCATTAAAGGCCGTAGATCAAGCGAACGATTGGTCTGGCCCACATCGATGCAGCTCAGGTCGACCGGCAGCTGCCTCAGCCCTTCGAGATTGTCGACGTAATGCAGACCATCGAGGCTGAAGCTGGCAAGGTCCGGAAACCAGCGAAGGAACTCAAGACTAGCGAGCTCCTGGTCGAAGCCATAGGCCCTTAGGGTGACATCAGGATTATCCCTCAGAAAATCCGCTAAAGCGCGATAGTCACTGCCACTCAGCGGCTGGTTGAATTGAACCACTCCAAGATCGCCCCGCCCTGAGTTGAGCAGCTCAACATCAAGGGGAGGTTGAATCTGGACAAAACGCTCCACCTTGCCGCCTTTGATGGGTAGCAGTGCTGGGTGGTCAAGGTCTCGCACCCAATCGCGTACGGCGGTGAAAATACACGCCCCGGCAGCACCGCGCTCCACCTGCTCCCATCCAGGACCCCCAGGATCCCGGCGCCATCCGGTCTCGTCAACGATCCGGTCGATCCAGTTCATTGTCTTCACGTAACGGAACCGCACGGTCTCCGCCAGGGACAGGTCAGGCTGCCGCGCGCACTGCACTCCCGCAATCCCGGGGAGAGCCAGCCAGGCCACAATCCGCGTACCCGCCGGCGGCAGTTGACCGGGCCCGGTGGCAGCATTGTCGGGGTGTCCGGGACCGAACCCACCGCCCGCCGGTTGCTGCACCCGCCGGCCGGGTACCGGCTGGCCGCGTCGGTCCGGCCCCTCACCTTCAGCCCGTACGACCCCTGCGCCCGAATCGTCGCCGGGACGCTCTGGTGGGCCACCCGCACCCCGGACGGACCCGCCACCCTCGCCCTGCGTCCCGACGCCGGCCACCTGGTCGCCGAGGGGTACGGCCCCGGCGCCGACTGGGTGGTGCACCAGGCCGACGCCCTCGCCGGCCTCCGGGACGACCTGACCGGCTTCGCCGAACTGGCCGCCGCGCACCCGGTGGTGGCCGACCTGGCCGCCCGGCACCGGGGGCTGCGGCTGCCGACCAGCGGCCAGGTCTTCCCCCGGGTGTTCCGGGCCATCCTCGAACAGCGGGTGACCGGCAAGGAGGCGTACCGGGCGTACGCCGCCACCGTCCGCCACTTCCGGGCGGTGGCCCCCGGGCCGATGCAGCCGCTGCTGTTGCCGCCGGCGCCGGCGGCGGTGGCGGCCACCCCGTACTGGGCCTTCCACCCCCTCGGGATCGAACAGCGCCGCGCCGACACGCTGCGCCGGGCCGCCGCGGTGGCCGACCGGCTGGAACGGTGCGCCGACTCGGCCGAGGCCACCCGCCGGCTCACCGCCGTCCCGGGGATCGGCCCGTGGACCGCGGCGGAGGTGGTCCGGGTCGCGTACGGCGATCCGGACGCGGTGTGCGTCGGTGACTACCACGTACCGAACACGGTCGCCTGGGCCCTCGCCGGCGAGGCGCGCGGCGACGATGCCCGGATGCTGGCCCTGCTCGAACCGTTCCGGGGCCACCGGGGTCGGGTCTGCGTCCTGCTGGCGGCGGCCGGGATCACCGCTCCGAAGTTCGGCCCGCGGGCACCGCTGCGCTCGTTCGCGCGCTTCTAGCCATCTCGCCGACGTGCAGCGGCGGGCCCGAGCCGACACGACACCACCACTCGCCATATCCAGCAGTAACGATATTCACCAGCTCCGGTAGCTGACTGTCGTCAAGGGACTCGGGCACCATGGGGTCGCGGCGCTGTGGTTGGCTGAGCCGGTGACCGCCCGCCCGCTGATCGCTCCCGCGACCCCGGCCGACGCCGGGGAGATCCTCACCGTCCAGCTCGCCGCGTACCTGGCCGAGGCGCAGCGCTACGCGGACCCGTTCCTGCCGCCGCTCACCGAGACCCTGGACGAGATTCGGGCCGTGCTCGCCGGCCCGCAGATGGTGCTCACCGCCCGGCTGGGCCATCGACTCGTCGGCTCGGTCCGGGTCCGCGTCGATGGCGTCACCGCCGCCATCGGCCGGCTGGCGGTCGCCCCCGACCAGCAGGGCCGGGGCATCGGTGGCCGCCTGTTGCGCGCGGTCGAGACGGTGGCGGGCGCGCAGGTGAGTCGGTTCACCCTGTTCACCGGCGCGGAGAGCGTGCAAAGTCAGCGGCTCTACGAACGCTCCGGCTACCGGTTGGTGGGCCACGACAAGGACCCGAACGGCGTGCCGCTGGTGCTGCTGGAGAAGAGCTGCTGACTCCAGCAGCCCCGCACCCACCCGGGGCAACGGGCTGCTCGGCGGCCAGGAAGGGGGCGGCCGTGGCTGGTGTTCCTCCCCCCGGCTGTCGGTGCCGTCTGGTTGACTGGTCGCCGTGAAGCTGCCGATCAGCCCGCCGGTCGAACCGATGCTCGCCAAGAGCGTCCCGCGGATCCCGACCGCGACCGGGATGACCTACGAGCCGAAGTGGGACGGCTTCCGGTGCATCGTGTTCCGCGACGGCGCGGAGGTCGAACTGGCCAGCCGGGGCGGCAAGCTGATGACCCGCTACTTCCCCGAGGTGGTCGAGCAGGCCCGCCGGCAGCTGCCCGAGCGCTGCGTGGTCGACGGCGAGTTGATCGTGATCCAGCGCGATCGGCCGGGCGGGCAGCCCCGGCTCAACTTCGAGCTGCTGGCCCAGCGCATCCACCCGGCCGCCTCCCGGGTGAACCTGCTCGCCGAGACCACCCCGGCGGATTTCGTGGCGTTCGACCTGCTCGCCCTCGCCGACGAGTACCTCCTGGAGCAGCCCTACCCGCAGCGACGGTCCCGGCTGGAGGCGGCGTTGGGCGGTGTCGCGCCTCCGATGCACGTCACCCAGATCACCACCGACCCGGCCACCGCGCGCCGCTGGTTCGACCGGTTCGAGGGGGCGGGGCTGGACGGCCTGATCGCCAAACCCGCCGAGCTGCCGTACGAGCCGGGCAAACGCCTGATGTTCAAGGTCAAGCACAAGCGTACGGTCGACGTCGTGGTGGCGGGTTTCCGCTGGCACAAGTCCGGCCCGGTCGTCGGCTCACTCCTGCTCGGGCTCTACGACGACGTCGGCGTCCTGCATCATGTGGGGGTGAGCGCATCGTTCCCGATGGCCCGCCGGAAGGAGCTGGTGGACGAGTTGGCGCCATACCGGGGCGCTGTCGCCGACCATCCCTGGGTGCACGGCGACCACCAACGCGGCCAGCGCATCCCGGGCGGGGTCAGCCGGTGGACCGGCGGGAAGAACCTGGAGTGGGAGCCACTGCGGCCGGAGCTGGTGGTCGAGGTGAGCTACGACGCGATGGAGGGCGACCGGTTCCGGCACACCGCCCAGTTCGTCCGGTGGCGCCCGGACCGCAAACCCCGCTCCTGCCGTTACCACCAGCTCGACCGTCCGGTCCGGTTCGACGTGGATCAGGTGCTCCGGGGCGACCCGGAACGCGGTGGCCCCACGTCCGCGCCGGCGTAGCCGGCTAATCCGACCCCGAAAGGTCCACCCCGTGGTTCGCACCCCCACCCGCCGGTTCGCCCCGGCCGTACTCCTCCTGGCCAGCACCTTCCTCGCGGCCGGCTGCACGCTGCCGGCGCTCGCGCCGCGCACCGAGGCCCAGCCCTCGGGACCGTCCGGCACCGCGCCGGGCTGGCAGGCATGTCCGGAGGTGGCCGAGGAGTTGGTGGGGCGTAGCGCCCCGGGCATGCGCTATGAGTGCACCCGGATCCAGGTTCCCCAGAACTGGGCCGACGGCACCGCCGCCACCGCCGGCCCGGGCGCCGGGGAGACCTTCGAGATCGCCCTGCTGCGGGCCCGGTCCACGAACCAGCGGGACCGGATCGGCTCGCTGCTGATCAACCCGGGTGGGCCGGGTGGCTCCGGCGTGGACACCGCGGTCTACCTCTCCTTCCCGGCCGCGCTCGGCGGCCTGCCCGCCACGGTCACCGACCGCTTCGACATCGTCGGTTTCGACCCGCGTGGGGTGGCCCGTTCCAGCCCGGTGGAGTGCATCTCGGACGCCAACCTCGACGCCAGCTTCGGCTACGACCCGGATCCGGAGAGCCAGCAGTCCTTCGACGGTCTCGTCGCGCTGAACCAGCGGATCGGGCGCGAGTGCGGCGACCGCTACGGCGACCAGCTCGCGCTCTACGGCACGGAGCAGGCGGCCCACGACATCGACGCGATCCGGGCTGCCGTCGGCGACGAGAAGGTGACCTATCTCGGCTACTCGTACGGCACCCTGCTCGGCGCCACCTACGCCCAGCTCCACCCGGAGCGGGTGCGGGCGCTGGTGCTGGACGGGGCGGTTGACCCTCGGCTGGACCAGGTAGCCAGCTCGGAGAGCCAGGCCAAGGGCTTCGAGCGGGCCTTCGACAACTTCTCCCTGTGGTGTTCCACCAACGCCGACCGCTGCCCGATCGCCCCGAGCGCACGGGAGGCGGTCACCTCGGCGATCGACAAGGCGCGGGTCTCCCCGGTCCTGGGCGACGATGGGCGGGAGGCGACGCCGGGGTGGATCTTCTACGCGGTGGTCTCCTCGCTCTACACCGAGGCCGGCTGGGAGCAGCTGGCCCAGGCGATCGACGAGTTGGCGGGCGGGGACGCGACCGGGGTGTTCCGCCTCGCCGACGGGTACGCGGGTCGGGAGCCCGACGGCACCTACTCGAACCTGTTCGACGCGAACCTCGCGGTGAACTGTGCCGACGAGGAGGAGAGGCCGAGCCGGGAGCAGATCCGGGAGCTCCAGTCGCAGTGGCGTGAGCAGTACCCGCTGTTCGGCCCGGCGCTCGCGGTCGGCCTGCTCGCCTGCGCCGAGTGGCCCGGCGGCCGGGACCCTTACCCGACCGGGGCCGCGGACGGGGCGCCGCCGATCCTGGTGGTGGGCACCACGGGGGATCCGGCGACCCCCTACGAGCAGACCCCGGCGCTGGCCGAGATGCTGGGCGTGGGTCGGGTGCTCACCTGGGAGGGCGAGGGGCACACCGCCTATCCGCAGACGGACTGCATCAGCGCGGCAGTCGACGCGTACCTGGTTGACCTGACCGTGCCGGCCGAGGGGAAGCGCTGCCCACCTCAGTAACGTCGGTCGCGGGGTGCGGCGGTTCTCGCCGCTGTGGCATTCTCCCCGGATGAGCGATGTGATCTTCCGGGCGGCGGTCCGGGCCGACCTACCCGCCGTGCTCGACCTGCTCGCCGACGACCCGCTGGGCCGGGCGCGCGATGTCGGGCAGGTGGACGCCCGCTACGAGCAGGCGTTCGCGGAGATCACCGCCGACCCGCGTAACCAGTTCGTCGTCGCCGCGGTCGGGGGTGAGGTGCTGGGCTGCATGCAGCTCACCTACATTCCTGGGCTCAGCCGGCACGGCGCCGAGCGGCAGTTGATCGAGTCGGTCCGGGTCCGCTCCGACCAGCGCGGACGGGGGCTGGGTGGACAGCTGATGGCCTGGGCGATCGACCAGGCGCGGGCGCGCGGGTGTGCGCTGGTCCAGTTGACGACCGACAAGTCCCGGCAGGAGGCGCACCGCTTCTATCTGGGTCTCGGTTTCGTCGCCAGCCACGAGGGCATGAAGTTGCCGCTGTGACGGCTCAGCGGGGGCGGTCTCGGGCCTTGGACGGCTGCACCCGCTTCGGTTCCCCGGGCATCTTGGGGTGCTCCGGCGGGTAGGGCAGGTCGCCCTGCCCGTTGGCGGCGTCCCGCTCGACCCACTCCAGCAGGGGTGTGATGTCCCACGGGGCGTGGTCGATGCCGGCGTGCGGGTCGCCGCGCTCGGCCAGCCGCGCCGGCACGCTGCGCAGGTCGAAGTCGTCCGGTTCGGCGTCGGCCAACTCGTCCCAGGCCAGCGGGGCGGAGGCGGTGGCGCGGGCGTTGGCCCGCAGCGAGTACGCGCACGCGATCGTCCGGTCCCGGGCCATCTGGTTGTAGTCGACGAAGACCCGGGCGCCACGTTCCTCCTTCCACCACGCGGTGGTGACCAGCTCGGGGCGGCGCCGTTCCAGCTCCCGGGCCAGGGCGATGGTCGCCCGGCGGACCTCGACGAAGGTCCAGCGCGGCTGGATCCGCAGATAGACGTGGACACCCCGACCGCCGGAGGTCTTCGGCCAACCGGAGACCCCCAGCTCCGCGAGGATCCCGCGGAGCTCGGTCGCCGCTTTCGCCGCGTCGGCGAAGTCGGTGCCGGGCTGCGGGTCGAGGTCGATCCGCAGCTCGTCGGGGCGGTCCGGCTCCGCGGCGCGGACCGGCCACGGGTGAAAGACCACGGTGCCCATCTGGGCTGCCCACGCCACGTGAGCCAGATCGGCCGGGCAGAGCTCGGCCGCCTTCCGACCGCTGGGGAAGCTGATCTGCGCGGTGCGCACCCAGGGTGGCACGCCGCGGGCCGGCACCCGCTTCTGGAAGAAAGCCTCCCCCTCAATCCCCTCGGGAAAGCGTTGCAGGGTGGTCGGCCGCTCGCCGAGCGCCCGCATGATGCCCGGCCCGACGGCGAGGTAGTAGTGGAAGACGTCGGCCTTGGTGAAGCCCCGTTCTGGGAAGACCACCCGACCGGGGCTGCTCAGCCGGACCCGCTGCCCGGCGACCTCGATCTCTTCGGCTGCGGCTTTGGTGCCACCCATTGCGCGACCATATGCGACGGCGCCGACATTCGACGTACTGTTGGCCGGTGAGTCTCGATGACAGTGAACTGCCCCGCACCGAGGACGAGTGGCGGGTCCGGCTCAGCCCAGAGGAGTTCCGGGTGCTGCGGGAGCACGGCACCGAGGCCCCGGGGAGCGGCGAGTACGTGGACACCAAGACCCCGGGGGTCTACCACTGCCGCGCCTGCGGGCTGGAGCTGTTCAGCAGCGATGCGAAATTCGACTCGCACTGCGGCTGGCCGAGCTTCGACGATGCCATTCCCGGACGGGTTCGGGAGGTCGAGGACCGGAGTATGGGCATGGTTCGGACGGAGATCCGCTGTGCCCGCTGCGACAGCCACCTGGGGCATGTCTTCACCGGTGAGGGCTTCACCCCCAAGGACACCCGGCACTGCGTGAACTCGGTGTCTCTCCGGTTGGAGCCACGCGACTCCTGACGGCTCCAGCCCGCGCACCCGGACCCCGACCGGCCGCGCACACCGCGGATGTCGATTGGCCGCACCGGTTTGCCGATTCCGGTTGCCGGCACCGAGTGGATGTTTAACGCTTATCTCCGGTATCCGTACTTTGGGGGAATAGCATGGCGACCTGTGAGGTCTGCGAGAACGACTACTGGTTGACGTTTGAGGTACGTACGATCAGCGGTGACGTGCACACCTTTGACAGCTTCGAGTGCGCCGCGCACAAGTTGGCTCCGATCTGCGAACAATGCCAGGTCAAGATCGTAGGCCACGGCGTCGAGGTCTCCGGCCGCTTCTTCTGCTGCGCGAACTGTGCCCGGATCAAGGAGGGAACCGAGGGCGCCCAGGTCCGCGACTCGGTCGGAGCCCGACCCTCCTGAGCGGACGGGGACAGCGGGGGCAGGCCCGGCTCATCACTCCAGGTGACGGTTTCGGGGCGGAGACCGCCGTGGTGGCGTTCGGGGCGCCGACGTTAGCGAGCGGTAAGAAGACTCGGTGCCACACCCGGGCTAACATCCGGACATGCGCACCATGACCCGGTCAATCCCGATCGCACTGACCATCGTTCTTGCGCTCTCCGCCTGCGGGAGCTCCGAGGACACCGCCGCGGGTGACGAGCCCACCAACGCCCCGACGACCGCGTCCACCAGCGCGCCCGCCAGCACCGCGGCGAGCCCGACCGGCGAGCCGGCCGCCGAGGTGCCGCAGGCCCTCGACTTCACCGCCCGCACCATCGACGGTGACACGTTCACGGGGGCCAGCCTCGCCGGCAAGCCCACCGTCTTCTGGTTCTGGGCCGCCTGGTGCCCCAAGTGTCGGGGCGAGGCCAGCTCGGTGGCGGCCGTGCAGCAGGAGAACGCCGACCGGGTGAACGTGGTCGGGGTGGCCGGGCTCGGCAGCGGTGACGACGCGATGCGCCGATTCGCTCAGGACACGGGCATCGAGGGCTTCCCACAGCTGGCCGACGACGCGGGCGAGGTGTGGCAGCGGTTCGAGGTGGTCTCGCAGCAGTACTACGTGCTGCTGGACTCCACCGGCAAGGTCGTCCACAAGGGTTCGCTCTCCCAGGCCGACCTACGCGAGCGGGTCGCGGAGCTGACCTGAGATGGTTGACGCCCCCTACGGTCTCGCGCTCGGCGCCGGGCTGCTCGCCGCCGTCAACCCGTGCGGCTTCGCGCTGCTGCCGGCGTACCTGTCGATGCTGGTGCTGGGGGACAGCCCGGCGGACGGCCGCGGACCGCTCGCGCCGGTGGGTCGGGCGTTGGCCCTGACGGCCGCCATGACCCTCGGCTTCGTCGCCGTCTTCGGTGGGTTCGGGCTCCTCGCCGGCCCTGCCGCCGACGCCCTGGCCAGCCGCCTGCCCTGGGTGTCGGTCGCGATCGGGCTCGCCCTGATCGCCACCGGTGGCTGGCTGGTCGCGGGCCGGGCGCTACCGACCTTCGCCCCCCGGATCGCCAACGGTCCCGAGGTCCGGCGCAGCTTCGGATCGATGGTCCTCTTCGGTGCGGCCTACGCGATCGCCTCCCTCGGCTGCACCATCGGACCGTTCCTGGCCGTGGTGGTCGCCGGATTCCGGGCGGGCAGCCCGCTCGCCGGGGCCGGGCTCTTCGTCGCGTACGCGGTCGGGATGGGGCTGATGGTCGGCGCCGCCGCGCTCGCGGTCGCGCTGGCCCGGGAGTCTCTGGTCCGGCGCACCCGGCGGGCCGGGCCGCTGCTCGGCCGGGTCGCCGGCCTGCTCCTGGTGCTGACCGGCGGCTACGTCGCCTGGTACGGCTGGTACGAGATCCGGCTCTTCGCCGGCGGCGACGTCAACGACCCGGTGATCGACGCGGCCGGTCGGGTGCAGGCCACGATCAGCGGGTGGGTGGACGGTCTGGGCCCGTGGACGATCGGGGCCGCGGTCGCCGCGCTGCTCGCGGTGGCGGTCGCCGGCACGCTGCTTCGCCGGCGGCGCTCCGCCGCCCGGCAGCCGGCGTCGGCGTCGGCGTCGGGCAGCGACCTACCATCGCAGGATGCCGCCCGCCACTGAGCTCCGGACCGCTGCCTTCGCCAACCTGTCCGCCCGAGCCTTCCATGACCTGCTCCGGCTGCGCGTGGACGTGTTCGTGGTGGAGCAGGGGTGCCCATACCCGGAGTTGGACGGCCGGGACGTGGAGCCGGGCACCCGCCATCTCTGGCTGGAGCAGGCCGGGGCGCCGGTGGCGTACCTGCGGATCTTGGCCGGCCCGAACGGTCGGCGACAGATCGGCCGGGTGGTGGTGGCGAAGGAGGCGCGCGGCGCGGGGTACGCGGGCCGGCTGATGACCGCGGCCCTCGTGGAGGTCGGCGAGAGCCCGTGCACCCTCGAAGCCCAGTCGCACCTGGTCGAGTTCTATGCCCGGCACGGGTTCGCGGTCGACGGGCCGGAGTACCTCGAAGACGGCATCGCGCATACCCCGATGCGCCGCGATGACGCTCCCCACCGCAGGTCTGAACAGAGAGTCTGACCTGCGGTGGGGAGGAGCGCGGTCAGGGCAGGCTGGCGATGATGTCGGCGATCGCGCGGCGCCGGCCGGTGTAGAACGGGAGCTCCTCCCGGACGTGCCGGCGGGCGCGGGAGGCCCGCAGGTCCCGCATCAGGTCAACGATGCGGTGCAACTCGTCGGCTTCGAAGGCGAGCAACCACTCGTAGTCGCCGAGGGCGAACGAGGAGACCGTGTTGGCCCGCACGTCGGGGTAGCCCCGGGCCATCCCGCCGTGCTCGGCCAGCAGCTCCCGCCGCTCCGCGTCCGGCAGCAGATACCACTCGTACGAGCGGACGAAGGGGTACACGCAGAGATAGTCCCGGGCCTGCTCACCGGCGAGGAACGCCGGGATGTGGCTCTTGTTGAACTCCGCCGGCCGGTGCAGCCCGAGCTGGGACCAGACCGGGGTCAACGTCCGCCCCAGCGTGGTACGCCGGAACCGCAGGTACGCGTCCTGGAGCGCGTCACTCGACGAGGAGTGCCACCAGATCATCAGGTCGGCGTCGGCGCGCAGCCCGGCCACGTCGTACATGCCCCGAATGGTCACGTCCTCGCCGGCCAGTTCGTCGAAGAAGGCGGTCGCCTCCGCGGTGACGTTCTCGCGTAGTGACGGCAGGGCGTGGTTCGCCCGATACACCGACCACATGGTGTACCGGATCGTCGCGTTCAGCTCGTTCAGCCGGGCCGCGTTGGTCTGCTCGGTCATATCCCGGAACCCTTCAGTGCAGTGATGATCTCGTCGGCCGCCGCCGTGCCGGAACGGATACAGACCGGAATCCCGACGCCGTCGTAGCCGGCTCCCGCCAGCGCGAGGGTTGGCCGCTGCGCCCGCAGCGTCGCCCGTGCCGACGCCACCCGCTCCAGGTGGCCCGGCGCGTACTGCGGCAGCGACCCACCCCAGCGCTGCACATGGGTGGCGATGGGGGTGGGCAGCTCGGCACCGAGCACCGCCGACAGTTCCCGGTGCACGGTGTCGACGAGCTCCCCGTCCGGGCGCTGCAGCTGCGCCTCGTCCCCGTACCGGCCGATCGAGGCGCGGACCAGGGTCAACCCGTCGGGCCGGCGCAGGTGCCCCCACTTGGTGGTGAAGAAGGTGGACGCCTTCATCAGTAGCCCCTCGCCGGCCGGGACCAGCAGGCCGGAGAGCCCGGGCAGCTCTGTCGCCGGCAACGCGAGGGTGACCAGGGCGATGCTGGCGTAGGCGAGGTCTCCGACGTTCTCGGCGGCAGCCGGGGCGACATCGGCGAGCAGTCGCCCCGCCGGCCGGGCCGGCACGGCCAGCACCACGGCGTCGGCGTGGACCTGCTCCGCGTCGCCGTTCGGGCCGACGGTCAAGTGCCAGCCGGCACCGGCCGGGGTCAGCGCCCGGACCGTCGCGTTCCGCCGGATCGTGGCGCCGCTGGTCGACGCGGCGGCCTCGACCAGGGTGCTGAGGCCACCGGCCAGGGTGCCGAAGAACGGCGTACCGGGTGACCGCGGCGCCGCCGCCTGCGCCGCGCGGACCGCGCCGACCAGGGTGTGTTCGATCCGGACGGTTCGGGTCAGCGCGGGCATGGTGGCGGCCAGGGAGAGGTCGTCGGCGCGGCCGGCGTAGACGCCGCCGAGCATCGGCTCCACCAACCGGTCGACGACCTCGTCTCCCAGCCGGGCCCGAACCAGCTCGCCGACCGTGACGTCCGCGTCGGGGGGAAGTAACGGCCGGCCGGTGTCCACATCGGCCGCCGCGGTCGGGCGGGCCACCGCCGCCACCGCCGCGAGGTCCCCGGGTACGCCGATCAGCGTGCCCCGGGGCAACGGGTGCAGTTCACCGCCGACCAGGAGTGCCGCCTGCCCGACGGTGGGGTGGACGATGTCGTCGGCCAACCCCACCCGGCGGATCAGGGTCACCGCCGCCGACTCCCCACCGCCCGAGTCGCGCATCAGGAACGCTTCCGCGCCGAACTCCACCGGAGCGCCGGCCAGTGCGCCGGTGCGCAGCTTGCCACCGAGGGAGTCACCGCGCTCGTAGACCGTCACCTCGGTGTCGGCGGGAGCGTGGTCCCTCAACTGGACGGCGGCGGCGAGGCCGGCGATGCCACCGCCGACCACCGCGATCCGCCACGGTGTCGTCATGCCACTCAGCTCCTTCTGTCTTCCCGAGCGGTCAACTCGTGGACCAGGGCCACCAGCCGGGTCAGGACGTCGGGGTCGGTCTCCGGTAGCACCCCGTGGCCAAGGTTGAAGATGTGTCCGGGGGCGGCACGCCCCTGCGCCAGCACCCGTCGGACCTCGGCCTCAAGCACCGGCCACGGGGCGAACAGCAGGCACGGATCCAGGTTTCCCTGCACCGCCCGCTGCGGGCCGACCCGGCGGGTGGCGACATCCAGCGGCGTACGCCAGTCAACGCCGACCACGTCAGCGCCGGCCTCGCCCATCGCGGCTAGCAGCTCGCCGGTGCCCACCCCGAAGTGGATCCGGGGAACGCCGGCGTCGGCGAGGCCGGCGAGGACCGTCTGTGAGTGCGGCAGCACGTACCGGCGGTAGTCGGCCTCGGAGAGGGCACCGGCCCAGGAGTCGAAGAGCTGCACGGCGGAGACGCCGGCGTCGATCTGCACCTTCAGGAACGCCAACGCCACCTCGGCGAGCCGGCCGGCCAAGGCGTGCCACAGGTCCGGGTCGCCGTACATCAGGGCCTTGGTCTTCGTGTGGTTACGCGACGGGCCCCCCTCGACGAGGTAGCTGGCGAGGGTGAACGGGGCGCCGGCGAAGCCGATCAGCGGGGTCGCACCCAGCTCTCCGACCAGCATCCGGACCGCTTCATCCACATAGTGAACATCGTCGCGGGTGATCGGCCGGATCCGCTCCACGTCCGCCGCGGCGGTGACGGGATCGGTCACCACCGGGCCCGTGCCCGGGACGATGTCCAACGCCACCCCGGCGGCGGCGACCGGCACCACGATGTCGCTGAAGAGGATCGCCGCGTCAACCCCGTGCCGGCGCACCGGCTGGAGAGTGATCTCGGTAATCAGTTCCGGCCGGCGACAGGACTCCAACATCGCCACGTTCGCGCGGATCTTCCGGTACTCCGGCAGTGAGCGGCCCGCCTGCCGCATGAACCAGACCGGAGTGTGCGGGCCGGGCTCGCGCCGGCACGCGCGAACGAAGGGAGAATCGGCCGGATCGCCGGGGCGCGGCCCCTCGTCTCGGGCGGCGGCGCCCGTGGTCTCGGTGCTCATCGTGGCCCATCGTGCCACGCCGCCCGCCCCGTCCCGCCGTCACCGTCACATCGTGTGATCCGCGCCCACAAAACGACATTCGGGTCCGGACGTGATCGCCAGCTGCCCCGGTTCCCGGCGTGCCGCCGAATCGGCTGACCCGGAGACCCTTACGCTTCAGTAATGACCCCCCCGACCGCGCTCCCGGAGACGTTCGCCCACGCGGTTGACGGGCTGCGATCGGCCGCCACCCGGGCCGAGATCCAGTTGGAAGAGGTCGGCGCACCCCAACGGCTGGCCCCCTTCGCCTTCGCCCTCGCCGCGACCGTCCTCCGGGACGACGACGAGGTGGCGACCGGACGTCTGATCCTCCTCCACGACCCCGCCGGGCACGAGGCGTGGCAGGGCACGCTCCGACTGGTTACGTACGTCACCGCCGAGCTTGAGGTGGATCTGGCCGCCGATCCGCTCCTGCCGGAGGTGGGCTGGGCCTGGCTGACCGACGCCCTCCGGGTGCGGAACGCCCGGCACCGGGCGATCGGGGGGACGGTCACGCAGACCATGTCCACCCGGTTCGGTGACCTGGCTGGGCCACCCGCGGCCGGCGATGTCGAGATCCGGGCATCCTGGACACCGATAGATGACGCACTCGTTCCGCATCTGCACGCCTGGTGCACCCTGCTCGCCTCGACCGCCGGCCTCCCGCCACCCGGGGTGACGGCGCTCCCTGAGCGCCGCCCCACGACCCTGAGCGCCGCCCCACCGGCACGACCCTGAGCGCCGCCCCACCGGCACGACCCTGAGCGCCGCCCCGCCGGCACGACCCTGAGCCCCGGGGCGCGCCCGGTCAGAGATAGTCGTCGGCCTCTGCACACACCTCGTCCAGGCCCTCGTTGGCCTCCTCGAAAGCCTCCACATCACCGAACGCCGCTGCGGTGAGGGCGGTGTTGAGCTTGTCCAGGCAGGTGGCGATAACCTCCTTCTGCCGGGCCTGCTCGTCCCGGTCGTTCTGAGTCCCGGTGAGATCCTGTTGGGTACGCGCCAGCGTCTCCTGAGCCCGTTGCAGGTCGACCTTGACCTGCTCCAGCTCGGCGCCGGTCGCCTCGATGGTCGAGTGCTGCTCGCTGATCCGCTCTTCCGCCCGGTTCAGATCACTGGTGGTGGTCACGAACAGACCGGTCATCACCCCACCAATGAGGAACAGCAGTCCCGCCACCACGGCCAGAATCACCGTCGCACGAGCCGGCCGGACGCTGCCAGCAGCCGCACCAAACGGCGGGCCCGACATCGGCGGACCCGACATCGGCGGCGGACCCGACATCATCGGCGGGGCCTCCATCGGCTGCTCGACCGGGGGGTTGACAGTCGGGAGCGGCATGGTGCTGTCCAAGGGCGCGGCCGACGGGGCGGGGGCAGGATCGCCGGTTGGCTGCCCGGGCACAGCAGGCAGCGGCGCAGTTGAAACCGACGGCGACGGCACGGTGGGCGCTGAAACCGGCTGCACCGGCACGGTGGGCGCTGAAACCGGCGGCGACGGCACGTCGGGCTCCGACGCAGCTCCAGTCGGCTCGATCGGGGGATGGGACATGACTCCTCCTGTGAAGCAGTTCGGGCAGTTCACCCGCGGGTCAGGGCAGAGCGAACTGATATGGAACGAGGAACCGGAACGGGGTTAGCAGATCTCGAAACCGTCGCAGGCGGTGGCGATCGGCACGGCGAGACTGATCCCCTCGGCGTCCCACGCCTTGGCGGTAGCGATCCCGACCACCTGCTGCTCGTCGTTGATGACGGGGCCACCCGAGTTACCCGGATTGATCGGCGCATCGAACTGAATGAATGGCGGATCATCCCCCTTGGCCTCCCGAAACGCGCTCACCACACCGGTGGTGACGCTGTCTTCCAGGCCGAGGGGTGCGCCCACAACGACGATCTGCTGACCGGACTTGACCGCGGTCGGGGCGGCGACCAGCCCGGTAAAGGTGCTGGTCGTGCGGAGCTGGGCGAGGTCGTTGGCCTCATCAACCTCGACGATGGTGGCCGGGAAGCGCTGGTCGGTGCGCTCCAGGAAGACCTGCCGGTCCCCGTCCTCCCAGACCTCTTCGACCACGTGGAAGTTGGTGAAAAGATTGGTGCCACCATCGGCGGCCGGCTCGCCGATGGCGAACGCGCTGCCGGTGTACTGCCCGGCGCGGATCCGAAACACGCTGGGCAACACAGCAGCGGCGATCGCTTCCGGGTCGAACGCAGCACCAATCGCCGACTCCAGTTCCCGCGCCCGCGCCTCCAACCCATCGAGCCGAGCCTGGCTCTCCTGCTGCTCGGCGCCCAGCCGCCGATCGGTGTCGGCGAGTTGGCCGGTGAGCTGATGGATCTGGTATGCCTGAACACCGGTCGCCAAGAGCAGCGCCGCGAGGACCAGCAGCACGGCCACCCGCCCGAACAGGACAGGCCGCCGGGAGGCTGGGGCGGGAGCCGGCTGGGCACTGGACCAGCGCCCGGTTGGACCGCCAGGAGGGGGCACGAACGGCGGTGGAACGTCCGGCCCGAAGGCCGACGGCTGGGTGGGGCCAGACGCGACCGGGCCGCCGTACGGCGGGGCCGCCGGAGGAGCCGGGGCCGCTGAGGGAACCGGTGCCCCGAATGCCGCGCTGGACCGGCCGGGCTGGAGCGGCGGGGACCAGGTGGCTCCAGGCGTGGACTCGCCTCCCACCTCGGATAATCCCTCACCCATATTCATGATTGCCATGCCCTCCCCGTGCCGATGCCGTTGCCGCGTGGCGGCAACCGCCGGCCTTGACCGCTAACTGTTCGACCGCTACGAATGTCGCGGTCTACGACCGTATCCGGCACGCACATCCTTTGTCTGCGTGGTTTGCTCAACCGAAACGGCTGACTCCCGACACGCACTGGACCGGCTGTCCCCGCCCGATCGGGTGGCGCAATAGGGTTGTCGGGTGACCGACGAACCACCCCTACCCCGTCGGGCCGCCGCAAACCGTACGGGAGACACACCGCACCCGCCGATGATCCGGTCGGGGGACACGGACGTTGACCCGACCGCTGGTGGCCCAGCTACTACCCGGCGCGACGCTGAGGGCGACCCCGCCCCGCTGACCATGCCCGGCGAGGGCACCCCTCCGCCGGTGACCACCCCGGCGGAGTTGGCCGAGGTCGTGGCCCGCTTCGCCCAGGGCACCGGCCCGGTGGCGCTGGACGCCGAACGCGCCTCTGGCTACCGGTACAGCCAGCGGGCATACCTTGTGCAACTGCGCCGCGCCGGCGCCGGCACCGCCCTGATCGACCCGCTGCCGCTGCCGGAACTGACCAGTCTGGACGAGGCCATCGGCGAGGCCGAGTGGGTGCTCCACGCGGCCAGCCAGGATCTGCCCTGCCTGGCCGAGTTGGGGCTGCGGCCGCGGCGGCTCTTCGACACCGAACTGGCCGCCCGACTCGCCGGCTTCGAGCGGGTCGGGCTCGCCGCGCTGACCGAGAACCTGCTCGGCTTCAGCCTGGAGAAGCACCACTCGGCGGCGGACTGGTCGAGCCGGCCGCTGCCGGAGTCCTGGCTGACCTACGCCGCCCTGGACGTGGAACTGCTGGTCGAGCTCCGGGACGCGCTCGACGCCGAGTTGACCCGACAGGGCAAGGCCGAGTGGGCGGCCGAGGAGTTCGCCGCGCTGGTCCGCACTGGTGCCCGCCCGCCCCGGGTCCGCGCCGACCCCTGGCGCCGTACCTCGGGCATCCATCGGGTCCGCGGGGCGCGGGCGCAGGCCCGGGTGCGGTCCCTGTGGTATGCCCGGGACCAGATCGCGGCGCGCCGCGACGCGGCACCGGGACGGGTGTTGCCGGACTCGGCGATCGTCGCCGCCGCCGAGTTGGATCCACGGGACGAAAAGACGCTGCTGACCCTGCCGGGCTTCGGCGGTCGCTCGGTACGCCGGCTGGCCCGTACCTGGTTGGCGGCGTTGGACGATGCCCGGGAGTTGCCAGCGGAGGCACTGCCGGTCGCGCCGGCGGTCGAGGGCCCGCCGCCGCCGCACCGGTGGGCCGAGCGGGACCCGGTCGCGGCGGCCCGGCTGACCCGGTGCCGGGAGGTGGTCGTCGGAACCGCCGGCGCGCACACCCTGCCACCGGAGAACCTGATCGCCCCGGACTCGATTCGCCGCCTCGCCTGGGTCCCGCCCGAGGAGATCACCGAGGGCGCCGTGGCGGAGACCCTGCGCGGCCTGGGTGCGCGCGAGTGGCAGATCGCGCTGCTGCAGCCAGACCTGACCCGGGCCCTGGTCAGCCAACCGCCGGCCGGAACCTGAGCCACCGATGTGGGGTGGGCCACACAGGGGGTGGTACTCCAGTTGGTTACTGACAAGTAGCATCCGAGAAAACCCAGTCCGGCTATCCGGCTAGGAGGCTCAAGTGCCCCGTGAAGTTCGGGATGTCGTCTTCGTTGACGGCGTCCGCACCCCGTTCGGCAAAGCGGGGGGCATGTATGCCAACACCCGCGCCGACGACCTGGTGATCCGCTGCATCCGCGAGCTGCTGCGCCGAAACCCGCAGCTGCCGCCGGAGCGGGTCGAGGAGGTCGCCGTCGCCGCCACCACCCAGATCGGCGACCAGGGCCTGACCATCGGCCGGACCGCCGCGCTCCTGGCCGGCCTCCCCAAGACCGTGCCCGGCTTCGCCATCGACCGGATGTGCGCGGGCGCGATGACCGCGGTGACCACGGTCGCCGGCGGCATCGCCATGGGCGCGTACGACGTCGCCATCGCCGGCGGGGTCGAGCACATGGGCCGCCACCCGATGGGCGAGGGAGTCGACCCCAACCCGCGGATCGTCGCGGAGCGACTGGTCGACCAGTCCGCCCTGGTCATGGGCGCCACCGCGGAGAACCTGCACGACCGGGTACCGCACATCACCAAGGAGCGCGCCGACGCGTTCGCGCTCGCCTCCCAGCAGAAGACCGCCAAGGCGTACGCCAACGGCAAGCTCCAGGACGACCTGGTGCCGGTGGCGGTCCGGGACCCGGAGACCGGCTGGGGCCTGGCCACCGTGGACGAGGCGCCGCGCGACACCTCGATGGAGAAGCTCGCCACCCTCAAGACACCGTTCCGCCCGCACGGCAAGGTCACCGCCGGTAACGCGGCCGGGCTGAACGACGGCGCCACGGCGAGCCTGCTCGTCGCCGAGGAGACCGCCCGGGAACTGGGCCTGCCGGTCGCGATGCGGCTGGTCTCCTACGGCTTCGTCGGCGTCGAGCCCGAGGTGATGGGGGTCGGCCCGATCCCGTCGACCGAGAAGGCGCTGCGCATCGCCGGCCTGACCATCGACGACATCGGCCTGTTCGAGCTGAACGAGGCGTTCGCGGTCCAGGTCCTGGCCTTCCTCGACCACTTCGGCATCGCCGACGACGACCCGCGGGTCAACCCGTGGGGCGGCGCGATCGCCATCGGCCACCCGCTCGCCTCGTCCGGCGTCCGGCTGATGACCCAGCTCGCCCGGCACTTCGCCGAGCACCCGGAGGTCCGCTACGGCCTCACCGCCATGTGCATCGGCATCGGCATGGGCGGCACCGTGATCTGGGAGAACCCGCACTGGGAGGGTGGAACCAAGTGAGCACGAACAACGAGTCGAGCCAGTGCGTCCCGCAGTCCCGAACGGAGGAGGCACAGTGAGCCTCGCGGCACCGAACGAGGTCGTCACCAAGGCCCTGCTGCGCCTGGTGGACGTACCGGGACTGGACCGCCCCGCCGCCCTGATCACGCTGGACAACGGCTTCGACCACACCAAGCCGAACACCCTCGGGCCGGGTGGCCTGACCAGCCTGGACGAGGCGATCACGGCGGCCCACGCGGCGCAGCCCGCGTTCGTCGCGGTGACCGGTAAGCCCTACATCTTCTGCGTCGGGGCGGACCTCACCGGGCTGCCGCTGCTCACCGACCGCGCGCAGGCGCTGGAGATCGGGCAGCTTGGCCACCGGGTCTTCGCCCGGCTCAAGGACAGCGACGTTCCGACCTTCGCGTTCGTCAACGGCGCGGCCATGGGCGGCGGCCTGGAGCTGGCCCTGCACTGCCACTACCGGACGCTGTCCGGCGGCGCCGCGGCCCTCGCCCTGCCGGAGGTCTCGCTCGGTATCGTTCCCGGCTGGGGCGGCACCCAGCTGCTGCCGAACCTGATCGGCATCCCGGCCGCGACCCAGGTGATCATCCAGAACCCGCTGATGCAGAACAAGATGCTCAAGCCGAAGCAGGCGGCGGAGATGGGCCTCGCGGATGTCCTGCTGGAGCCGGCGGACTTCCTGGAGCGGTCCCTGGAGTGGGCCGCCGGCGTGGTCCGCGGCGAGCACACCGTGACCCGGCCCGAGGTCGACCGGGAGATGTGGGACGGCGTCCTCTTCTTCGCCAAGCAGACCCTGGATGCCCGCCTGCACGGCGCCGTCCCCTCCGCCAACCGGGCCCTGGAACTACTCGGCCTGGCCAAGGAGACGGACTTCGCCGCCGGCACCGCCGCCGAGGACGAGGCCCTGGCCGACCTGATCTTCTCGTCGGAGCTGCGCAGCGGCCTCTACGCGTTCGACCTGGTGCAGCGGCGGGCCAAGCGGCCGGCCGGGGCACCCGACCGGGACCTGGCCCGGCCGGTGACCAAGGTCGGCATCGTCGGTGCCGGCCTGATGGCCAGTCAGCTCGCGCTGCTGTTCGCCCGCCGTCTCCAGGTGCCGGTCGTCCTGACCGACCTGGACCAGGCCCGGGTCGACAAGGGCGTGGCCTACGTGCACGAGCAGATCGAGAAGTCGGTCAGCAAGGGCCGGATGGACAAGGGCACCGCCGCCAAGCTGTACGGCCTGGTGAGCGGGTCGGTCGACAAGTCCGTCTTCGCCGACGCCGACTTCGTCATCGAGGCCGTCTTCGAGGACCTCAACATCAAGAAGCAGGTCTGGGCCGAGCTGGAGAAGATCGTCACGCCCGAGGCGGTGCTGGCCACCAACACGTCGTCGCTGTCGGTGACGGCGATGGCCGAAGGGCTCGAGCACCCGGAGCGGGTGGTCGGCTTCCACTTCTTCAACCCGGTCGCCATCCTCCCGCTGCTGGAGATCGTCCGCGGCGAGCAGACCGACGACGCCACGCTGGCCACCGCGTTCGCGGTCGGCAAGCAGCTGAAGAAGTCGAGCGTGCTGGTGAAGGACGCGCCCGCCTTCGTGGTCAACCGGCTGCTGACCCGCTTCCTGGGCACGGTGTTCGCCGCGGTGGACGCCGGCACCCCGCTGGAGGTGGCGAACAACGCGCTCGACCCGCTGGGCCTACCGATGCGCCCGCTGGCGCTGCTTCAGCTGGTCGGCCCGGCGGTGGCGCACCACGTCGGCGGCATCCTGCACGCGGCCTTCCCGGACCGCTTCGGCGTCAGCGAGAACCTCAAGCGGATCGCCGAGGCCGGCAAGCCGATCGTCGTTGACGACGAGATCAACGCCGAGGTGGCCGACCTGCTGGTCGTCGGCGACCAGCCGCTCACCGCCGAGCAGGTCCGGCAGAACGCACTCGACGCGCTGGCGCAGGAGATCCGGCTGATGCTCGACGAGGGCGTGGTCGCCGAGGCGCAGGACATCGACCTGTGCCTGATCCTGGGCGCCGGATGGCCGTTCCATCTGGGCGGCATCACGCCGTACCTGGACCGCACCGGTACGACCGAACGGGTCACCGGCAAGCGGTTCCTGCCGGCCGGTGTCGCCAGCCTCCCGGCCTGACCTGCTCCTTCCCCGTGGTCGCGGTGGCCGCCCGTCGGGCGGCCACCGCGATTCGCTCTACCCGACGGGGTCGGTGCCGTGGACCGGATCCCCGACCGGCTAGCATCAGCCGCCAGCACCCTCGCCTGGAGGCGTTGTCATGTCCTCACCGGTCGATCCCTGGTCCGGCCCGCCGGAGCACGGTGCCCAGCCCAGCTACCCGCCGCCGTCCTCACCGCCGCGCGCGGCCCGGCACGCGCATCCGGAGCACCCCGAACCGCGACCGGACGGCTGGCGGCCCCCGCCTCCGCTCGACCCCACACCGGCCCCTCCCAACTGGTCAGCCACACTTGACGAGCCGACCCAGGTGCACCGCGCCATCTCGCCGGTCCCTCCGGCCAAACCCGACCTGGCTGACCAGGACCGGCAGCCGGCGGAGACGGGTGGCCCCGCTGCCCCGTCCGATTCCGCTGCCCCGTCCGAGCCCGTGGCAGGGGCGTCCCGGCGGCCGGCACGATCCACTCTGCTGCTCTCCTTTGGCCTGGCCGGTCTGCTCCTGCTCACGCTGGGTGGCCTCGCCTACCTCACCCGTTCCAGCGGAGAAATCTCGGCCCCGCCCCCGGCCGCCGCCCCGCCCTCGGCGGAAACGCCGCACGCCGCCGGCAGCGCGGAACCAACCCCGTCGACCGAGCCCAGCCCTGAGCCCAGCCCTGAACCACAGATCCGCCTCGTCGCACCGAAGACACTCGACGGTCGGGCCAGGAGCACCGACTCGGAGCTGAAGGCGCTCGCCGCCGAGCTGGTGAAGGACCTGGAGGCCAAGGTCAGCAGCGGGAACAGCACGGTTGGGGCCTTCTACGGCAGCTTCGAGGATGAGGACATCATCATGATCGCTGCTGCCTCCGGCTTCGTCCTCAACCCGGAGCAAGAGCTGGACGCCACCGTCAAGAAACTCGCGTCGGACCTGAACGTCCGCAAGATGTCCACGATCTCCGCCGGCCCGCTCGGCGGCGTCGCGAAATGTGGGGACGGTAGCGCCTCGGACATCAAGCTCGGAGTCTGCGCCTGGGCCGACAAGGGCAGCATCGGCATGATTGTGATGTTCTCCGCGTCGGCCAGCACGGCCCGCTCCAATTTCGCCGACATCCGAGCGGAGATCGAGAAACGCTCCTGACCGCCGGTCACCGTCCGAGAAACCCACCAGCCTGTCTCGCCCACAGGGCGGCGTAGCGGCCGTTGTGGCGCAGCAGTTCGGCGTGGGTACCGTCCTCGACGATCCGCCCCTGGTCGAGTAGGACGATCCGGTCCATGCGGGCGATCGTGGACAGTCGGTGCGCGACGGCGATCACCGTACGACCGGCCATGACCTTGTCCATGGTGTCCTGGATAGCCGCCTCGACCTCGGAGTCGAGGGCGCTGGTCGCCTCGTCCAGGATGAGGATCGGCGCGTCCTTGTGGATGGCACGAGCGAGGGCGATGCGCTGGCGCTGGCCGCCGGAGAGTTTGACGCCCCGTTCGCCGACATGAGCGTGGTAGCCGGTACGACCACCCTGGTCCGACAGGACGGTGATGAAGTCGTGTGCGGCCGCCTGGCGCGCCGCCGCGACGATGCTCTCCGCCCCGGCTGTGGGCAGACCGATGTTGTCCCGGACGGACCGGTGTAACAACGTGGCCTCCTGGGTCACCATGGCGATCTGCTGCCGCAGACTCCGCTGGGTCACCGCCGCGAGGTCCTGGCCATCGATCTCGATGGTGCCCAGCTCCGGGTCAAAGAACCGCAGAATCAGATTGACAAGCGTTGACTTGCCGGCACCGGAGCGTCCGACCAGGCCGACCTTCTCGCCCGCGGCGATCTCGAGGCTGAGCCCATCCAGCCCACCGCTGCCCGTGCCGTAGTGGTGACTGACGTTGGTGATCCTGATGGCACCGCCCCGCACCGCCAGCGCTCCCGCGTTCGGCCGGTCGGTGACCACTGGTGGCTGGGCGATCGTGCGCAGCGCGCGTCGCAGGGTACCGAGACACCCGAAGAGCGCCGACACACCGTCGAGCAGCCACTCGGCCATCGCGGTGATCCGAAAGGTCAGCGCCAGCGTGGCGGCGACCATACCGATGGGGGCGGCACCGGCCTGCCACAGCAGAATGCCGTAACCGATCAGCCCCACCATCAGGATCCCACTGAGGCACACCATCCCGACGTTCATGGTGACTTCGAGCCGCTCTATCCGCAGCCGGGCGCGGCGCTCGGCGGCGAAGACGGCCCGGTCCGCTGCGGCTGGTACGTCGAGCAACGCGAGCGTGTCGACGTTGGCGTATGAATCGACCAGCAGGCCGGTGACCGCCGAGTCCGCGTCCTGATGGCGTTCGGCGGCGGCGCGGTAGCGCGGCACGACGTACGCCATCAGCCCGGCGTAGAGCAGGATCCACACCGCCAGCGGCAGGGTGAGGCGTGGGTCGACGGAGCCCAGCAACCAGATCGACCCGAGGATGTAGACGAAGACGAAGGCGAGCGTGTGCACGACGTTGTACGTCGCCATGGCCGCCGCAGCCGAACCCTCCCGCACCCGGGTGGCGATGCGACCGGAGAGGTCTTCGCGGAACCAGCCAACCGGCTGCCGGGACACCCGCCGATGCGCTCGCCAGAGCGCGCGGGTGCGCGCGTTGGGCCGGAAGGCGATGTCGTCCAGGCCCTCGTTGAACAGGTGCAGGAGCGGACGGGCGAAGAGAATCAGCGCCCCGACCACGAAAAGCTCCACGCCGTGGGCCTGCCACAGCGTCGCCGAGTCGGCCCCGGCGAGCGTGTCCACCAGGCGGCCAGCGTAGGCGATGAGCCAGAGCTCGACGCCGGCGCTGACGACGGTGGCGAGCAGGCCGGCGGCGAGGATGAACCGCAGCGGCCGGAACTCGGAGATCAGATAGGGCAGGACCCGCTGTGGTGCGTCAGCGGGCTCATCGGCACCGAAGGGGTCGGCGGCGTTCTCGAAGAAGCGAAACACGAATACTCCAGGCAGGGAGGGAAGTAGGAAGCCAAAGACCGCCTGGTGTCCTCATCTGTTTCTCCTCCGGTATCCGCCTGATATCGATGTGAGCCGCAGCCTAGCGAACGCCAACCGGCGCACCGCAACCGGATTTTTCGTCGATCCGGGGGTCCAGGGCGGAAGGATCGGCTGCTGGAGCGGTGGAGATCGGCGACTAGCATCGGGCCGATGCTCACCCTGACTCGCGACGATGGCTACCTGCTCAGCACCGCACCCGAGCAGCTCGACCTGGACCGGGTCCACCACTGGCTCGCCACCGACGCGTACTGGGCTCGCGGGCGGGACCGGGCGACCGTGGAGCGCACCTTCGCGGGCTGGGCACCTGGCTCACCGGCGCGGTCCGCGACCATCTCGCGGAGCTCGGCGTACACCGCATCCTGCTGGCCACCGCGGACGCGCACGGCGTGTACGCCAAGCTCGGCTTCGCTCCGCTCCCGCGGCCGGACCGGTGGATGCAGCTCGACAACCGGTGAACGTGGCTGATGGCCGGTAACAGCGGGCGCCACGCGCACACCCACTTGCTGGAGTCCTGGGACGGCTGCTGGGCGGACTCAGGCTAGGAAGGTGAAGCGGGTGGGTTGGTGCAGGATGGCGGCAGCACCTTCGACGTTGGCGGAGCGAGCCGCAAGCGTGGCTTCAGCTAGCCGTTTGGGAAGTGCGGCAGAGAACTTGAGGCCTTCCAGAGCTTTCTCGTCAATCTCCGGAAGGCAGAGTCGCTCTTTCGCCGTCGCTGCCGCCACAGCCCACTCCGCTGGCGTCAGGTCTGCTCGCAGGCGGATGCTGCGGTCGTCGAACCGCTCGACCGGATCAATCACGTGGCCGAGCGTCGCGGTCAGGGTTGTGTTGACGCGAAAGCCTGCCCACGTCCACCAGCGTAGGTCGCCGCTCTTGGTACGCACGATGACGTTCCCGCCGGGATGCACGAGGTGGAGCTTCTCCTCGCGCTCCCGGGCGAGCCGGTCCGACGCTCGTGTGGTCAGCTTCACCGGAGGGACTCCGCCGAGCAGCACTTCGCGGACGGCACGGGCCAGCATGAAGCTCAGCCCAGCCCATCCGGTGCCGAGCCAACGCGCTCGTCCGCCAGCGTCAGCCGGCGCCACAAAGCACCGTCGCCGGCGCCAGTCGATGTGGGTGACACGCCAGCTGCGACCGCCCAACAGCAGTCGGCGGTCGCCTTGGACCTCCTCGGTGAGCAGGCTCGGATCGATCCGGCCGAGTTCGTCGCGCCCGACCAGCACCGTGAATTCCGGGGGCCCGGTGAAGACCGCGGTCAGCTCCATGAAGTGCCGACGGCCAAAGCGCTGTTCGGCCATGGGCCCGATGAACAGCATGTTCGCGTCGCGATCGAGATAGCCCTGCTCGACCAGGTGACGGACGATCGGTCGGGCGCTCTCACCGAAGGGGCCAAGCCCATTCCACGCCTGGGTCCAGAGCTGGTCGCCGACTTGGTGCTCCTGGAGACAGAGAGCCAGGATCTGCTGGGCGACGATGTGCCGCGGTTCGGGTGGCGCGGTCACTGGTTCCACCCAGCCGCGGGACCAGAGCAGCAGCAGCGCCGCTGCCTCGGTCAGCGCCTCCCCGTCGAGGGTCAGGAAGAGGCAGTTGCGGCTGGTTCCCGCGCGTCGGCCGGTGCGGCCGAGGCGTTGCAGGAAGGAGGCGACCGAGGCGGGAGCGTCGATCTGAATGACCCGATCCAGGTCGCCGACGTCGATGCCAAGCTCAAGTGTGCTGGTCGAGACGATGACACAGTCCCGCGCCTCGCTGAACGCCTGCTCGGCGCGGCGACGCTCGTCGGTCGACAGCGACGCGTGGGAGAGGAAGGTGGTGATCCCCTTCGCCCGCAACAGTTGGCCAAGCTCTTCGACCGTCTGCCGAGACTCGCAGAAGACCAGGCGTTTCTCCCCGTGGTGAAGCCCTGCGATCACCCTCGCCGCGTTGGGTAGGGAGCCCACGTAGTCCAGCTCGATGTCGCCCGGTGGTGGACGATCGGTCACCGCAGCCACGTCCGGGGCGACCACCTGGGCGGGTCGACTGCCGGCCCCGGAGCCCTGGAGCCAGGTCAGGAGGTGAGCGGGGTTACCGACGGTGGCGGACAGCCCGATCCGCTGCAACGGCCGGTCAGCTACCCTGCTCAGCCGTTCCAACACGGCGAGCAGATGCCACCCGCGGTCGTCCCCGGCGAAGGCGTGTACCTCATCGATGATGACGGCACGTAGGCCGGCGAAGAAGAGCCGGTGATCCACCCGAGTGCTGACCAGCATGGACTCCAGTGACTCGGGGGTGGTGAGCAGGATGTCGGGCTGTTCGTAGGAGATGGCACGTCGGCGAGCGGCGCTGACGTCGCCGTGCCAGACGGCGGCTCGGCGGCCGAGCCAGCCGGCGTACTGCTCAATTCGGGGTTGCAGGTTGTTGAGCAGTGCCTTCAGCGGGGCGAGATGGAGCACCGAGGTGCCGGTCCAGCGCTGCTCCGCCATCCGGGTGAGCAGTGGGAACAGCGCCGCCTCGGTCTTGCCGCCGGCGGTCGGGGCGAGAAGCAGGGCGTCCGAGCCGTCGCGAACCGGGGAGATGGCGGCGCGCTGCATCGGGCGCAGGTCGCGCCAGCCGAGGGTGTTGACCACGTGGTGCAGGACGACCGGGTCGAGGTCCGACCGCATGTCAGATCGGCAGTTCGATGTCGTCCGCCGAGGCGGCTGCGTTGCGCTCGACGTCGGTCAGTTCGTCGGCGCGGAGGGTCAGCTCGTAGTGGCGGCGCGGGTCCCAGTCCGAGAACTGGTCGACACGGTCGAACACCTCCGCGACCAGTTTCTTCAGGTAGATGCGGGGCGCGACTCCAACCCGGCCGCCGAGCGCTCCGGTGACGGCGCGGGCCAGCATGGCGAGGTAGTCGTCGTCCACTCGAGCCGCAACCGCGGGACTGGCGTAGATCGTGCGCACCCGGTCGCCGAGTTCGACGAGCGCGTCGGTCGGGAAGCCCGGCAGCCGCAGCTGCGTGGCGCGGGGGTTGTCCCAGCGTGGATCTGGCCCGAAGTCGGTGGCGAGCCGCTGGGCGAGCGGCGCGAGGCGCTGCACCCCCTGCGGCCCGTCGAAGAAGGCCGGTGTGCCGGTGATGACGACCATCAGCCCGGGAAAGCGGTCGGCGTGCACCTCGTCGATGAGTTGGCGCAGCGAGTTGAGCGCCTTGTCCCGCGCGTCGGAGCGTACCCGTTGCAGCGTCTCGACCTCGTCGAGCACGAGCAGGAGCCCCTGGTGCCCGCTGTCGCGCAGGACGGTCAGCAGCCCGCGCAGGAAGCTCAGCGCCGCGTAGTGGTCGAGGTCGCCCTTCACCCCCGCGGCCCGGCGCACGGAGGCGGCGACGTGTGGCTGACCGCCGAGCCAGGCGGCGAGGCCGTCGGCGGTGTGGTGGTCGCTGGCGGCGGTGGCGGCACGGTAGCCGCGGAGCGCCGCCGCGAAGCCGGGGGTGCTTCGGGAAATCTCACCGAGACGGCGTTCCAGCAGTTCGCCCACCGCCCGGTCGAGCCCCGCGGCGTCGTCCTCGGTCAGGGCGCCGTCGGCGAGTGCATCCTCCTCGAGCACGAAGATCCAGGCGTCGAGCACCGGCCGGAACGCGCTGGGCGAGAACTGTTCGGTGCTGAGGTGCTCGACCAACCGACGGTAGACGGTCTCCATCCGGTGCAGCGGCGTCTCCAGTTCGGAGATCTGCACCTCGGCGGCGGCGAAACCGCGTCGCTTGGCCCGCTCGGCCAGCCACCGGGTGAAGAAGGTCTTACCGGCGCCGTACTCACCGCGGACGGCTTTGAACACGCTGCCGCCACCGGCGACCCGGTCGAGGTCGTCGTCGAGGGCGGCGGTGAACCGATCCAGCCCGACCGCGAGTGCGTCGAGCCCGTTACTCGGCACGACTCCGCGGCGCAGCGCGTCAACGATGTCTCGGCGGCGGCGGGCGGAGATCTCGACGGTCATTGCGACTCCAGCTCGAACTGCTCGACCAGCAGCGCCCGGTTGAGGTGGACCGTACGGCCGTCGGGGTCGACGGTGATGACGGGGTAGCCCTCGACCTGCAGCAGACGGCGCAGCGCGGTGATGGTGCCGGTGATCCGGTGCGCCGGTACTCCGGCCCGGGCGGCGAGGGTGTCGAGGGTGGCCCGGTCGCCACCGGCGAGCAGGATGCCGAGCAACGCGCCGACCCGCTCGTCTGCCAGCGGTGTCCGGGGGTTCCGCCGCTCGGCGTAGCGGGCGCTGTCGAGCAGGGCCTTCACCAGGTCGGGGAGAGTGGGGTCTGGGGCGGGAGCCGCGGCTGCTGGGGCGGGCGCTGGATCCAGGTCGAACAGGCTCTCGGCCTGTGGTTCGACGGGGCGCCGGTGTCGGTTGCGGGCGGGCGAAGCCGAGTCGGACGGCGCTGCCACCACCTCGGGCAGCGGTTCCCGCCACCAGTCGGGGCTGGCCACTGGGCCACCGGCCCATCCGGGTACGGCCTGGTCGTCGTTCGTGGTCAGCACGAGCAGTGGAATGACGGCCTCCGCCGGTGCGGCGCCGCCGTGGTAGCCCGCTTTGCGCGGTCCGTACCGCGCCTCCTCCCGCCACGGCAGGACTACCGAGCCGCCGCCGAGCGCCACCCGGCCGCCGCTGACCGCGATCTCGTCAGCGCCGGCCGGCCCACTGCCCGTCCGCCACCGGTTCTCGCTGCCGGCGCTGGGCAGCACGACCGATTCGGGCCCTCGGTCGACCACGTGCCCGTGGTCAGAGACCAGCACAACCATTCGGTCGGCCGCCGACGCGAGCAGGTCACCGACGGCGGTGACGGTGTCCCTGCCCCAGACCGTGCTGCCGGGGTCGCCACGGTCGAGGGCGTCGTCGATCGTGTTGATCACCGCGGCGACCACCGGGGTCGCCCGATCGTCGAGCGCGGCCAGCACCTCCGGGTCCAGGGCGGTGCCAGCAGCGGCCCGTATCGCTTTCTTGTGCAGCAACCGCCCGGTGGGCCACCGCTTTGCGAACGCCGTCAGCTCCGCCCGTTGGCCACCGGTGGTGATTCGCCCGCTGAGCAGACTGCACCGGCTGACCTCGGTGACCGTGGGCAGCGCCGCAAGTACACCGGTCCGTGGCCCACCTGCGGGGGTGAGTTCCACCCAGGCCCCGCTGCTGGTGACCGACTCAGCCAGCTCCGTGGCCGCCGCCACGCCCATGCCGTCGAGGATGAGCAGCAGCACCCGGCGACCATGGTCGAGGATCGGCTGGACCACCCGGTCGAGTACGTCTTCGACGAGTAGCAGCGCGCCCGGTTCGGCGTTGGCGGCGGTCTCGCGAGCGAGCAGGGTGGCGAACTGCTGGTCGTGGCGGGACCGGCGAGCGTCCACGGCCTCGTGCAGCAGTCGGTACGCCTCGGCGACCGGCAGATCGGGGTCGCCGGCGAAGATGTCGAGCCGGGCCCGGTCGACCCATCCGTCCTGGCGGACCTGCCGATGCACCGCCTCCTGCAGGGTGGCGGGCGCGGGGCCGTCCACGGTGTGCAGCCAGCGCAGCAGCCGCACGGCCATCCGGGCGGTCTCCACCCGCCGGGTGTCTGCTGCGCGATGCGCTTCGACCGCGGCGAGCGCCGACTGGGCACGGGCGACCGCAGCCGGCAGGGCCGACCCGCTGGTCGGCACCGCGAGCCGTACGGCGTCGGCGAACGCCCGCAGTCGGTACCCGAAGCCGGTGGGCAGGACGGCGGAGGAGCCCAGCAGATCGGTGGTGCCGATCTCGGCGGCGATGGCCTCGGCCTGCCGCAGCATCCGCATCGCCTCGGCCTGCCCGTGGGGGCCGGAGTCGACCGTTCGGTAGATCCACGCTTCGGCTGCCTGGTGTAGCGCCTGGGCCTGCGCTGGGGAGAGCCGCAGTCCGCCGAAGCGTGGCTCCATCCGGGTCCTGCCGATGGCGGCGGCCACCTCGTCGGCAGTCTCGCTGCCGGTGGCCCACAGCAGCCCGGCGAGCAACCCCAGTGGGATCGCGTCCACCCCGTGCCCGGCGCGGACGCAGGCCATGATCGGGGTGGCAGCCGGGCCGGCGGTGCTGGTCAGGTAGTCGGTGATCCCGTCAGCGACGGCGTCGGGCACCGTGGTGATGCGCCGTTGCCGGTGGGCGTGCGTGCTCCACTGCACGAGGCCGCTGTCGTCGAGTTCGGCGGGGGGCAGGTCGAGCAACTCGGCGGCGAGGCTTCGCAGCGCGTGGTCCCGGGTGAGGAGCACCCCGGGCGGAGGTGGCCATCCGGTTGGCGGAGCGAAGTCGGTGAGCGCGTTGGCGACCCAGCGACCGAGCCGAACCAGGGTCGGGTCGAGGGCGCTCACCCCGCCGAACAGTTGCCGGACCAGATCCCACGGGTCGATCTTGCGGACGGTATGGCGGCTGAGGTGAGCGAGCAGACCGTCGCCCAGTTCGCTGTCGGTCAGCTCGGTCAGCAGCACCAGTCGCTCACCGTCGGCCCGGTCGTGTAGGGCGGCGCGGGCGGCGATCGGGGTGGGGCAGGGCACCACCCGCACCGCGGTTCCGGCGACGGTGAACAGCGGTTCGACGGGCCATTCCGGGCGGGCTGTCAGCGCGATGGCTTCGGCGGGGTCGTCCTCGGCGAGCCACGCCTCGACCTTCCGACGAACGGCGTCCGGCTGCGCGGTGCTGACCGGCGCGCTCACGACAGCGACCGGTGGTCTGTGGCTGCCGTTCGTCGGTCAGCCGCGCTCCCGGTATCGCCCCGTTCGGCTGCGGTGCCCATCAGCGAATCTCCCAGGTGACGATGATCCGACGGCCGGCGCTGACCTCGCTCGCGATCTCGGCGGCGACCTTGTCCCAGCCGGCCGGGTCAGTCACCTCGCGGGTGTGCCGCGCCACAGCGACCGGGCCATCGGCCGTCCGGTCGACAGCGCCACCGATCGGCGGCGGACCGGCGGTCTGGGCCGGCACGCCGCCGACCGTCGTGCCGCCGGTCGTCGTGCCGGCGATGGTGCCGCCGGTGGCGGGGGCGGGCTGACGGCCGGCTGGGTTGAAGCCCTCGTCGTCCGGCCGCGTACCGGATTGTGGCGGCACCGGCCCGGTAGCCCGGTCGGCGGGCGTTCCGCCAGCAGCCGTACCGTCGTCGGGGCGAGCTGACGGCGCGGCGGCCAACAGGCCGGCGGAGGCGGTGACGGCCGCCTCGAGGGCGTCGACGAGGCCCTGCCCGTGCTGGTCCCGTCGGGCGGCATCCCGCAGCTCTTCGATGATCGCTCGGGCCTGCTGGTCGTGGGCGGCCCGGGCCGAGATGGCCTGGAGTACCGGCCACTGGTGCTGCTGGGCCAACGCACCGCTGACCTTCTCGGCCTGGCTGAGTACCGCCCCGACTGCCTGGTCGTCGATTTCGCCCAGGTCGGCGCGGGCCATCGTCTCGACCAGCACCACGTCGTCGCGCTCCCCGGCCAGGTCGGCGACGAACTGGGCCGCCCGACGTGCGGTCGCCAGGCGGCCGGTTGCCGCCGCGACGTCCAGGCCGAGCACGTTGGCGTGCGCGGTGAGCGCCTTGACCAGTTCCCGCGCCGCCTGCTGCCGGCTCGCCGCCGACGAACGCAGCGCGCCGGCGAGCTCGCCCAGGTTGGCCGGGGTATGCCAGGCGGGCAACACGCCACCGAAGATCGCCGAGCCGCGGTGGACCGCCGTGGCCCACGCCTGCTCGTCGGGCATCGGCGGGTGCCGCAGTTCCAGCTCGTCTCGCACCGCGGCGAGGTCGGCCACATCGATCTTGACCTCGTGCTGGTACCAGGCGAGTTGCTGGTCCAGCCCGAACACCATGATGATCAAATTCTGCAGATCGCGCTCGAAGCCGAACGCGGCGGGCTCGTCAATGAGCCTACGCAGCACGCCCACCGGGAAACGGTCGGTGTAGCCGTCGTTGGCGGCGGCCTGGAGCAGCTGCTGGCTCCACCGGCAGGTGGAGGTGGTGAGCACGTACCGGCCGTCGTGGTACTCACCGAGACGCAGGGTGTTGCAGATCCGGCGCAGCGTGCGCTGGTCGGTCGGGTTGGCGACGGTGACACCGCGGGTGGGGTCGGCGGCGGCCCGCCGGACGTACTCCAGGACCTTGGCCAACTCGCCACGGGTGACCGGCTTCTCGTCGTCGGGCATCGCCGGTTGTCCCGGGTAGGCCCAGGCGAGAAGTTCCCCGGTCAGGTTGTGGAAGGCTTCCGCGAGGGTGCCGCCGCGCGGATCGCCGACGTGCAGCCCCTCGGCGAGGGTGTGTAACACCCCGACGGTGTCGTCCTGTACGTCCGACCCGTGCGAGGCCGCCGACCCGTAGCTTTGCATGAGCGCACTGAGCAGCGTGCCGCGCAGCTGGGTCTGGCGCTGTTGAAGGTAGACCTTGCCCTGCTGCCGGTCGGCGAGGGACCAGTCCGCGGCGAGGGAGTTGAGTCGGTCGCCGGTGCCGCTGCCGAGCAGATAGTTGATTTTGGCGAGCTGGCCGACCTTGCCCATCAGCTCGTCGGTCAGGAAGTACGGCAGCCAGAACACGGTGCGGGAGCCGCGTTCGAGGCTCTCGATCCGGGCCCGGTCATCGCTGCGCTGGTATTCCGGCAGGTCGAACGGGTAGTCGATGACGATCCGCCACGCCTCCCCGGTGCCGATCAGCGCGGCGGCCGGCATGGTGTCGGGGTCGCGGACGTTGCCGAACTTGACCTGGACGGTGTGCGTGCGGCCCCGCCACGGACGCGGGACCAGCAGCTCACCGAGCTGCCCGCCGGCCCCAATGATGCCCATCTCGGCGGTGACCAGGTCCCGGAGGAGTTGCTGTCGGACGCCGGTGGTGGTGGTCTCCTCCTCGGGCACCAGGTCGAGCAGCTTGTCGTAGTCGACGGTGTGCAGCTTGAGGCTGATCACCGGATCGGGGGTCTTGGTGAGGTGCAGCTCGCCCGCGCTGTCGGCGACCCGGTTCAGGCGGTTGAGCACGATCTGCCGCTCGTAGCCGGGGATCGGGGACGCGATCGAACCGAAGTTGAGCGCGTGCAGCTTGGCGGCGGTGAGGTTGTGCAGGGCCGGCACCTCGGGCACCAGCGCGCCGAGCAGCACCGTCTTGATCAGCTTGTCGTCGAGCTGGAACTGCTGGTGCCCGGCGGCCTGCGGCTCGGTGATGCCGTTGAGGTCGAGCAGGATCGGCCGCAGCTTCTGCCGGTAGAGGGTGCGGGCAGACTGGAAGAGCTGCTTGAGTTTGGGCCGGTCCGGGAGTTCGCCGTGCAGGACGAGCGGGTCGAAGAGCGCGGCGACGCCGATCAGGTCGTTGACCTTGAGGGTGTCGCGGCGGTCCACGAGCAGCTCGGTCATCACCTTCAGCGCCGTGCGTTCCCGCTGCAGGGCCTGGGAGAGCGCGACCAGGGTGGCGACCAGCGCGGGCGAGAACGGGTAGAGCTTGCGGAAGGCGGTGGCGTCGGAGCCGATGCCGGCGTCGCCGTACTGGGCGCCGAGCAGCAGCGCGTCCCACACCTCCCGGTTTCCCTTCACGGCGGCGAAGGCACTGTCGATCACCGCCCGTCCCTCATCGGTGAGCGGTTTGAGTAGCCGCTTTTCGGTGATCTCCGGCAGGTTGGTGTCGGCGAGGGCGACCTCGCCGAACCGGCCCTGCACGCTGCGCATGACGTGTGCGAGCGCCTCCCGCTCGGTGCCGCCGACCTGCGGGCCGAGGAAGTCCTCCAGGTTGCGCTGGCGGGCGACGAAAGAGATCAGTGGCAGGGGGCGGGTGGCGTCGGCCGACTCGACCAGCTTGTTGAGCTTGGCGCCCTCGGTGTTGACGAAGACGTGGTCGCTGATCTTCGTGGAGAGCCAGAGGATCAACTCGTCGAGAAAGAGCACGAGCCCGTCGTACCCGAGCGACTTGGCGTGCCGGGTAATCACCGCGAGGCCGGTGTCCAGATCGAGGTATTCCCCGCTGCGGACCGCCCCGGTGTAGAAGGTGCTGGTCAGCGCGCTGACGAGGCGGTCCCGGTCGGAGGTGCCCGGCGGCGCCGCCGCGGCGGCGGCGTAGCTGTCCGGGGTCCAACCGGCGGCCCGGGTGACCAGCACGGCGAGCCCAGCGCCGTCGGCCGCAGGCCCACCGCCATCGGCCGCAGGCCCGCCGCCATCGGCCGCAGGCCCGCCCCCATCGACCGCAGGCCCGCCCCCATCGACCGCAGGTGCGCCGCCGCCGTCGCGCAAGGTGGCGAAGAAGGCGTCGTCACCCAGCTGTTCCCGCAGCCGCGCGGCGTCTTTGAGTAGCGCGTCCGACCGGTGTACGGCGGGGACGGGCGCCGCCGGGTGCAGTGCGGTGATCTGGTTGAGATAACCCTCCAGGACGGCCTGCTCGACCGAGCGGGCGTCGAGCATGTGAAAGGTGAGCGGGAGCAGCTTTCGGTCGCGCAGCCACGGGTCAGCGGCCAGCACCGGCTCGGCCAGGCCGCGCACCTCGCGGGCCTCCGGGTTGTGCTGGAGGATCTCCCGCAGCACCGCCATGAAGTGCGACTTGCCGGAGCCGAACGAGCCGTGCAGGAACACCGCCTGGGAGCGGCCGGTGGTGACGGCATGGCCGACCCGGCGCAGCGCCTCGACGAAGTTCTCCCGCAGCTGGTCGGTCACGACATACCGACGCAGGTCAGCACCCTCGGCGGCGCGGACGACGAAGTCACCGTCCCCGACCGAGGTCGGAATGTCGATCACGTCCCGTAACAGGGTCATCCTTGCTCCTCGCGTCGCCGCCCGACCGTGCCGCCGGCGTCACCGGCGACCCGACGATCCTAAGCCGTCCCGTCACCCTGAGCTGCGATCGACTCCTTCCGCTATTCCCCGCCGGGAAACCGCAGGGCGGAGACCGCGTCGTCGAGGGTCGCGGCGCGGGCCAGCGACCGGACGCGCTCCCCCTCGGCCAGCCAGAGCCGGCAGCCCGCCCGGTCGAACGACACCAGCACCGGCTGCCCGGCGTAGTGCCGACCGACCCGCCGCAGCAGCCCGGTCGGGTCCGCCACCGGGGGCGATGGTGCCGCCTGCGGCGCGGGCACCGGCCGGTCCGGCTCCCGGGGAACGGCGGCGAGCAGGTGGCTGTCGAGGTACTCGACGCACCGGGCCACGGCGAGTTCGACGCTGGCGCAGAACGGAGATTCCGCCCCGAGCGGCGCGTCCCGGGCCGTGAGGCGGAGGTCCCACCGTTCCCCCTGGACCTTGGTCGGGTCGCCCGAGTCGAGGCGGTGATCACAGTAGGTCAGTACGGCGGCAAGGTCGAGCGCGTGGGCGAGCCGCAACAGGTCGGTCAGCGGCGGTACGTCGGGCGCGGCGGCCAGCACGAACAGTCGGGCTCCGGGCAGCCCGGCGCCAACCCGCTCGACGTGCTGGCGGGCTGGCTCGACGACGGGGTCGTGGACCGTCACCGTGCCGTGGAGCAGGTCCTGGTCGACCGGCCGCTCCTCGTCGAGGCGGCTGAGGTCGGCCGGGCGTACCCCGAAGATGGCGGCGTGGCGGGCCAGCCGCCAGTGCGGGCGTAGCTGGTGCACGGGGGTGCCGTTGGGCTGGTAGCCGACCACCGGAGCCGACTCCCCCGCGACCGGGCGCCACGTCTCGTGGCGCACCCGGCGCAGGTCGGTCACGGTCACCGTCAGCGCCGCCGGGATCCGACCGCCGTCGCGGCAGGTGAAGCAGGCCAGACCCGACGGGGCGAAGCCGGCCCCGGAGCAGCGCGAGCACTGCGGGTCGGGGCCGGGCGCACCGATTCGGCAGTGGCAGCGGCGCAGCCGGGTGCCGGGCCGGCAGTCCGGGCAGGGGCGGTGCGCGACCGGCTCGCCCCACCAGGCCGGGTCGGGCGGCTCCACGGCTCTACGTACCAGCTGCCGCACGTACCGAACGATCTGGCCGGTGTCGCGTTCGTGCAGCTTCTCGACGGTGCCGGCGGGTCGCAACGGGGTGTGCCACCAGCGCCCGTCGCGCCAGACCGCCTGGGCGCCGGGCGCGTCGTCGGCCAGGTCCGCGAGGACGGCCCGGCCGAGCCGGTCAGGGTCCACCCTCGGTGGTACGCCGGCAGCTCGCACCGGACGTACGGTGTAGGCGGGCGCCGCACGTCCCCGCTCGTCGAACCCGCGCAGCGCCTCCTGGAACGTCGTCGCGGCGACCGCCGAGGGCAGGTCCCGGGCGTGGGCGGGCGGGCGGGTCGAGCGGCACCTGCCCGCCGGGCAGCTCGTAGCGGATCGCCCAGACCGCCACGTCGTACGGACGGCGAGCCTCCACCACCAGATCGAGGTGGAGCAGGTCGGCCAGTTCGCAGAGCCGGGCCAGCTCGCGGCCGGGTTCCGGGGGCGGCGGCGCCTCGGTACCCCGTCCGACGTAGACCCGCCACGGCGCGTACTCCTGCTGGGCAAGGGCTTCGGCCTCCAGGGCCAGGCGTTCCCGCGCCGGCAGGTCGGCCCGCCACTGCCGGGGCAGCCAATACACCGGGTCGTCCAGGGCGCACTGCCCCCAACGTGGGCGTAGCCCGCGCACGCCGACGGTGGCGGCCAGTTCAGTGACAATGTCCCGCGCCCGCGTGATGCTGTCGGGCCCGGCCGGCGGGTCGAGGCGGCCGGGCAGCAGCCGCCGGGACGCCGCCGCCCCGGTGTCCAGGTTGACCACGGTGACCACGAGCTGCGCCCGCCGCCGCCCCGCACGCCCACACCGGCCGCAGGACTCGACCACGCTGCCGTCACCGCCGCAGACCCGACAGTCGGCGTACGCCTGGTCGGCGTACCCGTCCCCCTCGACGACGAGTTGGTCCCCGCCCTGGACACAGACGCAGCGCCGAACGCGGAAGCCCAGCCCGTCGCACTCGTCGCAGTCGATCACCTCAGGCATCGTTCGGTCCTTTCGCCCACCCGAGCGCGGCCCCTTCGCGCGGTCACGAGCGCCGACCGCCGAGCCGGCGGGAGCAGACACCGTCGTGGCCGTCCCGCAGCAGACAGCGCCGGCCGCCGGGCAACGGCAGGTCGCAGAAGACCCGATGGCGTACGTCCTGCGCGTCCTCGGCCGACACGGTGGTCTCCCCCGGGTCGGTCCGCGGCAGCACCTGCGCCCAGCGGGCCAGCACCCGGGCCAGCCGCTGCGCGGCGGGCAGGTCACGGGCCACCACCGGCAGGTGGACGACGTAACGGCCGGTCACCGCCGGGGCTCCGCTTCCGTGCCTGCCCACTGGACACGGGCCTGCTCGGACTGCCAGCGGCGCAGCGCGTCCTTGACCCGGTCGGTCTCCCGCCGGCTGCGGGCCAGCGCGTCGTAGACAGCGGCCAGGTCGCCGGCGACCCGGCCGAGGAACTCCCCCACCTCCTGCGGGTCCAGCCCGCGCCGGCCCAGCCGCGTGGACCGGAACCGCCGCCCCCGCACCTGCCACGGCCACAGCGGATCGTAGGCCGCCGAGCGGTAGCAGGTCGGCCCGAGAACCGACCGCCGACGACGCCTGGAACGCCGGAAGAAGACGCGCATGACAGCACCTGCCCCTCACCGTTGAGATTGAGCTGTGGAAGGGGTAGGCCCACCGGCCCGCCCCGCACCGGCGGACCCACCCCGGCACCTGCCACCGCAGCCCCGATCGGCAGTACGGCAGCAGGGCAGACGTTCAGCCCCGGACGCGTAGACCGTTCGTAACTCAGTAGATCCGAGACCTCACTCATCGTGCAGCGAACTGCACCCTTTCCGCAACTCCCGATCAGGAACTAAATCATTGCGATGTTCGTCCGGTTCCGGCACACTGACTCCCATGACTGGAAGCCCGACTGTCCGTCGTCGACGTTTAGCCGCTGCGCTGCGCCGCCTTCGTGAGCAGACCGGCATGACCGCCGACCAGGTCGCCAACGAGGTCGGCATCTCGAAGTCCGCGCTCAGTCGGATCGAGAACGCCCAGGTCTCGGTGATGCCGCCAGTCGCCCGCGGCCTCCTTGAGCTGTACGGCGTGGAGGGCGAGGAGATCGACGCGCTCGTCCAGATCGCGCGAGATGCCCGCAAGCGCGGCTGGTGGCAGGCGTACGACGATGTGCTGCCGAACTGGTTCGGGGTCTACGTCGGGCTGGAGGCCGAAGCCTCGGAAATCCGCGCCTTTCAACCGCAACTCGTGCCCGGCTTGCTCCAGACCGCCGACTATGCCCGCGCCGTCATCCGGGCCGAGCATCCAGACTCCTCGGACGAGGAGGTGGACCGACGGGTGGAGTTGCGGATACGCCGCCAGGAGTCCGGCAATTCGCCGAAGCTCTGGGTGGTGCTGGACGAAGCGTCGCTACGGCGACCGGTCGGTGGAGTCGAAGCCTTCCGCACTCAGCTACGGAGGCTGATCGAGGAGTCAGACCGGCCCGGCAACATCGTGCAGATCTTGACCTTCGGCGCCGGCGAATACGGTTCGATGGGCAGCGCGTTCAGCGTGCTGAGCTTCCCGGAGTTGGCGGACTCAGGGGTCGTCTACGTCGAAACGCGAGCGGGTAGCCTCTATCTCGAAGGCCATCAGGTCAGGGAGTACAGCCGGGTCTTCGAGCACCTGGTCGCCACGGCGGCCGGCGCTCGTGAGTCCCGCGACCTGGTCCAAAAGGCGATCAACGAACAGTGAGAGGATGGTGCGCGGTGAACAAGATGGACATGACCTGCGTGACCTGGCGGAAGAGCACTCGCAGTAACGGCTCCGGCGACTGCGTCGAGGTCGCGGCCGACCTGGCGGGGAAAGTCGGGCTTCGGGACAGCAAGGACCCGAGCGGCCCGATCCTGACCTTCTCACCAGCAGCCTGGACCACCTTCGTCCGAGCCACCAAGTCCGAAGGTTCACGCCACTGACGAGGTAGCCACACGCACAAAGAGGCTGCGCGTCCTCTCCCGGACGGGCAGCCTTGCTCTTACCGTCCGCGCCTGTCTCGCGATGAGCATCGAGACCTTGCCGGGAGGGAACGTGAATACCTGGGGGCGTACCACGGCATCTGGGTGCCAGGAGATGGCGGTCGGCCATCGCGCGATGGCACCCTGAATGAGTACCGCTCCATCCGCTTGATCCAGCAAGTCGTAGAGGAGCACTCCCATGCGTGACCTGGCCGGTGCCGCCTGGCGCAAGTCCACCCGCAGCAACAACGGCGGCGACTGCGTCGAGGTCGCCGACAACCTTTCCGACATTGAGGCCTTTCCGGTAACGGCTCGTTGCTGATTGTGATCATGTGGTGCGGGCGTGTTCGGTGTGCAGTAGGACGAGGGCGGCAGCGACGACTTTCCCGATGCTGCTGGGTGACAGGCTGATCCGCCGGAGCGCTTTGAAGGTGGTCTTGAGCAGGGAGTTCGCTTGCTCGGCGCGGGCTCGGGCGTACGCGTGCAGCAGGTTGTGTTGGCGTTGGGTGTCGGTGAGCCGGCCCTTGGTGGGTTTCTTGATCGGCAGGACGAAGATGTCGGGTTCGCCTTCGTAGCCCAGGTCGGCCAGGGCGGGCAGGTCGTCGCCGGTCCACTCGCGTAGCGCGGGCAGCATCTCGGGGTGCTGGCGCAGGCAGGTGGTGTCGTGCTCGCGGCCGGGGCGCACCGGCGAGGTCCAGATCGGCCATCCGTCGGGGGTCGAGACGACCTGGACGTTGCCGCCGTGGTGGTGATGCTTTCCCGACCACCACAGGTCCACCCCGGGTGTCGGGCCCGGCTGGTGGCAGCGGTCGGTGGCCAGCAGTGTGCCGTCGACGTTGATGTGGGTGTGTCCGGCTGTCTTCGCGGCCAGCAACGCCGCGTGCAGGCTGGGCTTGCGCGCGGCGAGCACGTCGATGCCTTCGTGTAGGTAGCGGTAGGCAGTCGACAGCCCGATCGTGTTGTCGGCGGCGAGCTGGGTCAGGCGGGTGCCGTCGAGGAGCCAGCGCAGCACCAGGACGGCCTGCTTGAAGCAGCTCAACGCCCGGGTACCGGTCCGGGTGCCCACCAGCTGCTGGTGGGCGTGCAGCAGGCTGGACAGGAAGACCACGGTCTCCCTGTGGACGTCGAGCACAGCGCGGTATGTGACACTGGACGGCACGCGAGGCCCCTGTCTTGAAGTTGATCAGTGAGATGACCACTTCTTACAGGGGTTTCGTCTACTTCGCTTGCAGGCCAAGCGGATCCGGCGTGTCACGCATGGACAGACACGTACCGTAACCGCAGCCTTGCCGGGAAAGCCTCATTGTCGGGCTCCGGGACAGCAAGGACCCGAGCGGCCCGATCCTGACCTTCTCCCCGACAGCCTGGGCAACCTTCATCCGAGCCACAAAGGCCGAAGGTCCGCGCCACTGACCCGGTAGCGCCACCTCCACAAGGCTGCGCGTCCCCTCCCGGACGGGCAGCCTTGCTCTTGCCATCCACGCCGCTGAACACGGGGCTGCACAAGCTTGGTCTATGCCGGATAGTGTTCGTCTCGCCACAGAGACGCGCCAATCCGTCTCGCGCGTCCTCACGATCAACCGGGAAGGACGGCATGGCCAACATCGAGCAAGTTAAGGCCGCACTCGCCCAGGCAGCCGAGCAAAGCAACGCCACCAAGAACCAGATCCGGGCGGCCATCGACGGCACCGAGCAAGTACTCGTCCGGCTGCGGCTGGTGGCCGCTGGCACCGGTCACCCCGCTCTCGCCGCGGCAATCAGCCGCGCTGAGCAGAGCAAGCAACGGCTGATCGAGGCGTCCACGACCCTTCAGGGCAGTTCCCACGCTGCACGCCAGTACGTCAGCGTCCTGGGCTGACCGTGAGCATCGGTGACGTCAAGGCGGAGCTTCGAAACGGCAACCAGTCACTCAACCAGGCCAAGACAACGATCGAGAGCATCGGTGCCGACCTGGCCGAGGTGAGCGGCCTCGCGCTGGCCACCCTCCACGACAGCCAACATCCGGAGGCGAAAGAGGCCCGCAGGGCCCTCGCCGATGCGACTCGCGAAGTGGAGCTGACACTGCGGACAGTCGTGGCCGCCAAGGACGGGGCAACAGGGTTCCTGAAAGCGCTCGGATGAGCGGCCCCGTCGCAGAGGTCGTGGCCCAGCTCAACGCGGCGATCCAACGGCTCGACACGCTCGCCGTCACGGCCACGCACGCGCAGGAAGAGATCGGTCAGAGCCATCGCCGCTTTGCGGAGATCAGCCAAGGTACCGATCACCAGGATTGCCGAAAGGCTGTGACCCAGAGCCGCATAGCGATGGACAAGGCGGGCCGGCTCGGTCGCCTGACCAGCAAGGCAGCCGGGCACCTCGCCGCGTACGCGAACGCCATCGCTCCCGGCGCTGTCCCCAACCGCCCTGGCGCAGCATCGCCCTCGGGCGAGCGTCTCGCCGCCGAGGCAGAGAATCGAGGTAGCAGAGCGGAGGCCTTCCTTCGACGCCACGTCAAGAAGGCAGATCAGACAGAAGGTAACCTTCAGAACGCCGAGAAGGCAGCGACAGCGGGGTTCCGTGAATTCGTCCAGCAGACGAAGGGCGGCCCCGGCGGCACCTCAACGTCCACCACCCAACCAAAGCCCGCTACACCGGCAGATCGACCACATCTGGAGCACCCGGTCGCCTCGGTCATCATGGCGGCCGGAGCGGTGGCCGTTGGTCTCAAAGGGCTGTGGAACATGACCAAGAAGCATCGGGAGAGGAAACGTCGTGACGATTAGTCCTGACATGGTCGCCTACATTCGCACGATGGTGAAAGGCGAGCACGCCGAGAACGACCGCATCGAAGCCCGCCTCGATGACCAGGGCTGGGAAGGCTTCGGCACGCTACTCGGCGCGGTCTTCTACTTCGCCGTGAACCGCCGCTTCCCGCACGGCGCTAGCCAGGACGAGGTGATCCGGTTCGTTAGCGAGATGCGAAGCACGACGACAGGTGGACCCGAAACCGATGCGGCAAGCGCGGAGACGTTGATCAACGCCGCTCTCGATCCAAGCATTGACTCGGACATCGACCCAAAGGTGGCCGGGCGGGTCCAGGGCCTGACCATCCTGCACACGCTCGGCGCTGGCGCCATCTCGGACGAGGAGTTGGACGACCTTTTGACGGAGGGATCAGCCCTGGCCAGCCGGGTCTAGCCACTCGCTGGTGATGCGCGGCGCACAGGCGCGATCTACCTCGACAAGCCGCACGAGACCGATGCCTATGACAGCATCTGGGCAACATGGCGAACCGCGCCCTGAACGAATCCCGACCCATCCACCTGATCCAGCAAACCGCAGAGGAGTACTCCCATGCGTGACCTGACCGGTGCCACCTGGCGCAAGTCCACCCGCAGCAACAACGGCGGCAACTGCGTCGAGGTCGCCGACAATCTTTCCGACGTTGTCGGGCTACGCGACAGCAAGGACCCGGCCGGCCCGATCCTGACCTTCGCAACCACGGCTTGGCGAACATTCATCAAGGTGGTGAAGGCTGAAGGTCCCAGACCGTAGCTCGGTCGTCGCGGGGGCAGCGACATCGATCCCTGTCAGATGGTGTTCGTCTCGCCACGAAGACGCGAACATGTTTCCCGCACGCCCCTCGCAGTCAACCGAGAAGGACGGCATGGCCGACATCGAGCAAGTAAGAGTCGCGCTCGCAGAGGCAGCCGAGCAGAGCGATGCCAAAGCGGCCCGCAGCAACATCGCCGACGCCACTCGTGAGGTCAGGTTGCTCCTACGCACCATCACGGCCGCCCAGCTGCACGCAACTGCCCGCCTCAAGTCCCTGGGATGAGCGGTCCGCTCGCCCAGGTCGCGGCGCAGCTCACCGAAGGGGCACCGGCACTACACCACCGCCGGTCAGGGCAGTGCCAGCCCAGGCATGAAGGCGGCGGTGGACACGAGCCGAACTGCGTCCGAGAAGGCGAACCGCCTCGGCCGGCTCAACAGCCTCGCGGCTCAGCATCTGACGCGCTATGTGAACATCGTCGAACCCGGCTCCGTCCCCAGCCGCGAGGCGATGAGCTCCGCAACGCCCTCTGGCGAGGATCTGCTCGCCGACAGCCAGCGGCGGGACGTTGCTCGCGCGAACGTGGGCAACTTCCTCAAGCGGCAGGTACGCAAGGCCGACGAGTTGCAGGAGCAGACGACCAACGCTACCCAGGCAGTCCAGCAGTCGATCAAGATTCTCCGGAACCCGAACGGTCCGCGCGGCGCTCAGTCCACCGGAACAGGTACCCCGACTACACCAGCCGCGTCGCCACGGCCGAAGATTGATGCCGCAGAGGCCGCCGGAAACCTCGTCGTGGTCGGCCTGCTGGCCGGTGTTGCAGCACATCGGATCGCAGCGGTGATCCGTAGTCGGGTAACAAGCTTGAGGAGACGACGACGTGACCAAACTGGGCGATCTGATTCGGGCGCTGGCCGACACTGACTGGGACCGCGTCGACGCTCTGGTGGATGAGCTTGACCGCGCCAATTGGGAGGACGGTCTCCAGGTTGTCGGAGCCGCCTTCGCTGTAGCGGTCAACCGCCGCTTCGGTCCCGGCACCACACCCGCCGACGTGGCACGTTACGTCTCATCGGCGCGAGCCAACTACCACGACGGCAGCGCCCTACCCGCGCTGGAGATGGAAGGGCTGATCCGCGCTGCTATCGGTGAGCCCGAACTGGCCGACAACATCCCCCCAGCCGTCGCGCTCGGCGTTGAGGTGTTCATCCTCGGACAGCTTCTGCAGGACGCTCACCTGATGCCGGAGCAGCTCGACGAGTTCATTGCCGAGGCCGAACGAACTGCCGCCGAGTACCGGTAGCGCGGGCCGGCTACCACGTCCGGGTTGTCGACTGTCGTACGTGCTAGCGCCTACTTCCACCACCCGGACGAGTTGGCCGGTGAGGCGACGGAGGCGGGTTTCGGCGTACGGCGGCGGGTTTCGGTCGAGGGCCCGCCCCTTCGACGGTCGTGGCTGCTTCGGCGCGCAGGCGCGTGGCGGCGTTGACGTTCGATCCGGGCGATACCAGGATGGCCCGGTGGAATCGCACGAAGTTAAGACACAGGCGCAGGCTCTCCGTGCCGCCGGCAAGACACCCAAGCAGATCGCCCGGGAGCTCGGGGTCACCCGCGCGGTGGTCACCCGGCTGGTCCGGGGCGTCGAGGTCGTACGGCCGGGGCGGGCCCATCCGTCGCAGCTACCGCTGGTCGGGTGTTGGATCAGCCGGCAGTGGAGCAACGGACTCGGCATCGCCGACCGCCCGTCCGACTGGGTGGACGATGAGGAACTGCCACCGATGGCGATGGGTGCGGGGCTGGTCAGTGTGGCCGTCGCCCGTGCCGACGGCGACGCGGTGACCACCAGCGGCTTCCTGGTCGACACCTACTGCCTCGGCGTCAAGAACGCCCTGCCGCCGACCACGTCCGACCCCGCCGAGGTGCCGCACTTCGTGGGCGACTTCTTCGCCGCGTACGACCAGGGACCGATCGAGGTCCCGATCGACCTGGCCCGGCACCTGGTCTTCGGGGCGGTCGACTACGCTCGCGGCCTCGGCTTCGACCCGCACCGTGACTTCTACAGCGCCGCGCCGCTGCTCGGCACCTGGGAGCCGCCGAGCCGGATCACATTCGGCCTGGACGGAAAGCCCTACTTCCAACAGGGGCCACACGACAAACCGGACCGGATCCTCCGCACCCTCGACCGGTCAGTCGGCCCCGGCAACTACCACTCCACCATCGTCGCGGAGCTGCACCACTGACAGATCAGCGCAGCTCCGGCACCCCCCGCAGCAGGGTCAGGGCCGAGCGGTCGGAGCTGAGCTGCGCCAGCTCGGTATTGATGAAGTCGGTGAAGAACTCGGCCGGCGGCCCGGGAAACGCGGGATGCTCACCGGAGTGCCACTGGTGCAGCCACGGCTCGATCTCCACCAGCCCGGCGAGCAGCGGCAGCAGCCGGTACGCCGGCCACGCCTCCTGCGTCTTCCGGTCCAGATAGACGGTGGCGAGCGCCCGCGCCTGCGCCAGGTGGTCCCACCCGGCCCAGCCGAGCAGCTCGCTGCCGTCGCTGTCCCGACCCGCCTGCGGGTACGAGATGAACCGCTCCTTCGGCACATCGAGCTTGCCGCGCGCCCGCCAGTACGACGGCCGGGCGAAGTCCGTTGACGTGTACTTCGGCGGCACCTCGATCTCGACCTGCTCCCCCGCGTCCTCCCGGCGCTGCAACGCCCAGGTCCGCTCCCACTGCGCCCGCTTGCGCAGCCCGGACGGCTTGTGACGCTGCGCCGGCAGGTACGGCACGTGCTCGTCGGCGACCAGCAGGCCGATCGTCTTCGCCAGTTCGAAGTTGTCGTGCCCGACCCACAGCTCCAGCACCGCCCGGAAATCCTGGTCGCCGCCGACCCGGTCAGCGAGCTGCGCCACCGACAGCGGGGCCGGCTGCCCACCCCACAGCTCTGGCGCCTCCAGCCGGTCGAGCAGCCAAGCCCGCAGCGCGGCCGACTGCATCTTCTCCCACCCCTCGGTGGACCACCGCCGCTTACACTCCGGCCGCTCGATCAACCCGATGTGTCGGTTGGACCCGATGACGGCGATCCGCCGCTCCACCAGTGTTCGGTACTCCGCCGACCAGTGCGGCTGCGGCCGATCGATCGGCTTCGACCCGTGCCGGTTAAACCATTCGGTCTGCGCCCCGCTGGTGTGCAGCACGATCTCGAAGGCCCGCTCCCCCAACGCGACCTCCGGCGGGTTGGCACAGGTCAGATCCTCGCCGATCAGCCCGTAGAGCCGGTAGACCTCCCAGTCCAGCTCCTCCTGGAGCGCGATCATCCGCGCCCGCACCGAGCGGTACTCCGCCTCAGCCTCCGCGAGCCGCTGCCGGGTCGGCACCCCCGAAGCGGCAACCGCCGCCGGAGTCAGGCCCGACAGCCGCTGCGCCAGCCCGTCCAACTCCCGCGCCCGCCCCAACGGGTACGCCGAAGGCAACGGAAACTCCTGCAACTTGGTGCCGGTGAACTCGAAGAATCGCTCCCAGTCATCGCTGGTGAAACCGCCGCCCTCGCCCCGGATACCCTTGTCATGACTCACCTGCTTCAGCCAGAAGCAGGCAGTCGAACTGTTCAGCACCCCGAGCAGCCGCAGGTGATCATCCTCCGTCGCCCCCTCCCGTAACTTGATCACCGGCGCAGACTGCTTGAATACCTTCCCACCCCGGTCCAGCACAAAGTGGTTATGCGTCGCCACAAAAGCGAACGCAATCGACAACGAGACGCGATACCTCTTCGGAAAAAACATGCTGTGGTCGAACCAGCGCAGTCCACGCTGCTCCGGAGTCTGCTCGAAGTCAACCCGTAGCCGCAATGCCGCCCGGTTCGGCCAATAGAATTTGGGCTCATTTTCGGTCAGGCCTCGCGGACCCCCGACTTCATCGTAAGGAAAAAGCGTCCAGGTTCGCGGCAGGAGGGCGAAGTCGCGGACGTCCTCACCGAGCACAACGGGCACTGCGGCAGTTTGGAGCCCTCTCGTTCTGAGCGCAGCATCCAAGGCATAGAAGGCATCGTCGAGTCCGGTATGAGTCGTACGGCCTACGACCTCAATGTGTTCGCCAAGTTGAAATGCGCGATCTCTCGCCATACTCCTGAGCAAATCAACGGCACCACCCCCCGACAGACTCCAGGGGTGGGCTGCGAGTTGGCTACGGGGGAGGTCGACGACGCTCACCCACTCGGACTCCGAGTTTGGTCGCTCAACCTGGTTGGCGATTGCCCGCCAAACCAGGCCGTCGGCGGCATTTTCAGGCGTCGACGGTTCCCCCCGAACACCGAGGACCATACGCAAAGTGGAGGTTCGTCGGCGCTTGTTGGTGCGGCCGACAAGAATCACGGTCGGCGTGCCGTGACCTGGGATGAAAGCGCCGGAGGTGTCGATGGCCTCGGTCAGTTCGATCTCATGAGCGAAGTAGTCCTCGATCAGCTTCTTGCCGAACTCGCGCTTCATGAAGCCATTACCGGTGATCTGACCGACGTAGCCCGCGCCCTCGCCGTGCTCGTCCGAGCGTTTGGCCAGGTCGAAGAAGCGCTTGGCGAAGGGCACCGTCAGCGCGTACTGCCGATGACACACCGTCGGATAAATACTGCGGTAGAGCTTGTTGCGGGCGGAGTCGGCGACGGTGATGTAGGGCGGGTTCCCGACCACCACCGTGTACTGGTTCTCGGCCAGGTAGTCCTTGAGCAGGTCGGCGTCCTCGCTCTCGTACGCGAAGACCTCCCGGCCCTCGATGGCGGCGAGCAGGTCGCCCTGTGCCCGGGAGCGTTCCGGCTCCCACGGCAGCAGGGAGTCGCCGGTGGCGACCCGGACCGGAAAGGCCGGCGTGCGTTCCAGCCGGTCCAGGTCGCACACCTTCATTGCCGCGATCAGCAGCCGGAAGCGGGCGATCGCCACCGCGAACGGGTTGATGTCGACCCCGGTGACCTGGCCGAGGGCCCGCTCGGCCAGCACCCGGACGTCGGTGGCGGGCTCCCGGTCCCGCCATTTGCCCAGCAGCCGGTGGAACGCGCCGAGCAGGAAGTGGCCGGAGCCGCAGGTCGGGTCGATGACGCTGGTGGCGGGCAGACCGAACTCCTGGACCGCCGGCTCGAAGGTGCGGTCGAGGATGAACTCCTCCACGAACTCCGGCGTCTGCAGCAGCGCGTACGTCTTCTTCGCGTGCGTCGACAGGTCCTGGTAGAGGTCGCCGAGGAAACGGGTGTCCAGATCGTCGCGGCGCAGCGACTCCCGACCGGCGCCCCGACGGAAGAAGTCGCTCAGCTCCTCGGCGGCCGGGCCGGAGATGTCGAACCGCCACACCGGGTTGTGCCCGTCGAAGATCTTGCCGGTGGCACGCAACTCGGCGAGGTACGTGAACGCCTCCCGCAGCCAGTGCCGGTCGTTGTGCCGGGGGTTGGCGATCAGGTACGCCTGCCGGTGCTGCACCCCCCGGTCGGCTGGGGCGGCCGGGTCGCCGCCGCCGATCCACAGCTTGCCGACCAGCGCGTTGTCCTCACAGAACCGGACGAACACGCAGCCGAGCACCCAGGCCACCGCCGCCTGGTCGAGCACGCCCTCCAGCCAGGTCTCGAAGCTCGCGCCGACCCGCTCGGCGGCCTTGGCCCGCTCGTGCTCCTGCCGCAGCTCGGCGCGGAGCACCGGCGTCTCCGCGACCTGCCGGCGCAGATCCTCCACCAGGCTCTTGACCTGAGCTTGCAATGCCTTCAGCTCGACCACCGCTAGATCCTAAGGTCTACCGCCGCGCCCGCCCTACTCCGAATCGTCGTCGGCCGCGCCGATCGCGGTGCCGCCGACCGGCACGCCCAGGTGCGCAGCGAAGCGGCGCAGCCGCTGCTCCAGTAACTCGGTGCGGTCCTCGACGAAGATCTGGCCGCCGTTGCCGCCCTCGCAGAGCCGTCGCCACGCCTTGATCGGGATGCCGTGGCTCTCCAGGATCAGCTCGGTCTGCGACGGGACCACGGGCCGTGCCGGCTCCGGGAAACCGTCGAACAGGCCCGGCCCGGTTGGTGGGCTGAGCGCCTTCAGCGCCGACAACACGCTCGTGTTCGGGGTGGTGGGAAAGATCAGGCGGTTGGCGGGGCGTTTGTCCCGCGGCACCACGTGCCGGAAGACCTGGTTGTCGGCCGTGGCAAGCACCTCCATCACCTCGACGGGCTGGCCCAGCATGTTGAGCCGGCGGGGAAACTCCAGCGCCTCCCAGATCACGTACGCCCTCGTCCGGGCGCTGTTCAGATTGAACACCTCGGGCATCGGCTGCACGTCGTCCACATCCGGGGCCAGGTCACCCTTGCCGGTGGCGTACGACCGCATCTCCGCCAGGGCCCGACGCAGCACGGTCGAGGTCGCCCCGGCGAACGCGTTCGACCACGACGTTACCCAGAACCAGCGGCGCAGCCCGTCGTACTGCTCGCCGCTCGGCTCGGGGCAGCAGTGGAAGAACGTCGCCAGCAGCACCAGTTGGTGTGCGTAGGGCAGGAACCGGGCATGTGGCACCCCGACCCCACTCTGCAGGAACTCCACTGCCAGCCGTACCGCCCGCTCGGTCTGCGGCAGGGCGTCGTGCAGCCGGTTCTGGATATAGTTCGCGACCAGGCTCCAGCGCGGCGACAGGACGTCGGACTCACCGGCCACCGCCAATATCGAGCGGAACACGGCGAGGCGGGGCAACTCACCGAAGCCCGTCTCGACGATCGAGGCGACGAGGTCGTCGATCCGGTCCGCCAGGGAGGGCTGCTCCTCCCGATAGGTCAGTGCGGAGAGCATCTGGTCCGGTTCCATCCGGGTGCCCGTCCGGTTCAGCCGAGCGTAGACGTTCACCGCCTGGTCGAGACTCGCGCCCTGCAACCGGACCATGGTGAGCTTGTATGCCTTGATCCGGTACGCGACCGCCTCGGCCTCCCGGATCAGCGAGTCCGCCTGGGTGGTGTCCTTGACACTCAACTCCACCCGCTGGAAGTGCCGCAGGAAGTCACGGGTGCGCATCACCGCGGCCAACGGCAGCAGGTGCGGAGTCCATCGACCGGAACGGTGGTGTCGGTAGCGGTCCGAGCCGCGCTGGTCGGCTGGGCGCAGGTCCCGGTAGATCTGCCAGATCCAGTCCCGGTCGTCCTCGGCCGGGCCGTCGCGCAGCGGCCGGTTCAACACCCCGAAGAGGGTGGAGACCCGCTGGTGACCGTCCAAAAGGTAGGAGACCTGCCGGCCCGCCGGTGGTGGTGGCACCGGCAAACCGCCGATCTGGTCCAGCGAGGGTACCTGCGTGTCGGTCTGCCAGAGCAGCAGGCTGCCGATCGGATAGCCACGCTCGATGCTGTCGAACAGCTCCAGCATCTGCTCCGGCCGCCAGACGAAGGGCCGTTGGAAGGCCGGCACCCGGATCTCTCCTCGCCCGATACCACCCAGCAGGTCATCGACGAGGGCGATGGTCGGGTCGGGCCGGATCTCGGCCTGGTCGGCACACATGGACCCAGTCTCCTACAGGATGCGGTGGATCATTGCGAGCAACTCCCGCAGCTCGGCGACGACCTCGGGCCCCAACTCGGCGAAGTCCTCCGCGGTCAGGGTCAGCTCGGCGGGAAAGACCCTCTTGGGCGGATGGCATCGCCGGTCCTTGAACCAGGTCTTGAGGTGCAGGTAGCCGCGCTGCTCCGGCTCGATGCCGCGAAGTTCGTCCACGTGCTCCAGCCGGTGCGCGAAGTGGTGCTCCCAGACCCGGAACGGCGCGTAGTTCTCCATCATCCGCCAGGCCAGCAGATGCACCTCGGCGACACCGTTGTCGCGGCACTTCATCACCTTGTCCTGGTTCCGGCCGGGGTCGCTGGCGGCTTTGCGGTCACTGTCGAACAGCACCGCGACCCGCACCAGCACCGTGAAGCCGGCCCGCTCGTCGGCCGCCAACTCCGGGATGTCACCGCTGCCGCCGCCGTGGCTGAAGCCCAACCATGGCGGCTGCTGCGACAGCGCCTTCACCACTCGGTGGTCGCCGAACGCCGCCGCCACCGCGCGGACGAAGCCGCCATCGGCGATCCGGTTCTCCACCACGAGGGTGGCGGGGCGGCCTAGATCCGCCACTAGTTCCTTGAGCTTACTGGCAGTGATCCGGGCAACCGCCGGCGCAGCCGGGGCCGGGTTCGCCGCCTCCACCAATGCCTTCTGCACAAACTCGGAAAACACCGAGGCCTTCTCGGTGGCGAACCGTTCGGCGCTGAGCGCGGCCGGCAGGCTCGGCCGCCACTCGTGCCGTCCCTTCACGGCAAGCGCCAGCAACTCCACAACCGACAGGTGGTCGCCGGACGTGAAGACGTCCGGTTCGATGTCAAGACGCATAGCCGCCCTGCCTGAGCTGCGCGGCGGCGAGCGCCCGCACCTCGTGGTAGTCCTGGGAGAAGTAGCCCTCGGGCCAGTCCTCGAGGTTGCCGAGCCGGTCGATGCCGACCCGCCGCACCTCGGAGACGCCGCCGTGCTGTTCCACGACATACACCGCCACCATCTCCGGCGGGCAGCCCTCGGCGATGTGTCGCCGTAGTCGCAGCAGGAGGGTTTCGCTGTGGGTTTCGATGAGGAAGCGGGTCTGGGTGGCTCGCGCGGTGTTCAGGTAGAGATCGGCTAGCGCGGCGTGCGCGCCCGGGTGCAGGTGCATCTCCGGTTCCTCGATGATCTGCAAGGCCGGTTGCGTCTCCTCGCCCTGCAACTCGTCCATTGCGCACTGCACCAGGATCGGCAGCACCTGCGACAGACCGGTGCCCGCGTCCGCCAGGTTGACCCGAACCGAGCTGCCGCTACGGGTCAGCACCGTCGACCACAGCGGCCCGGCCTCGATCTCCTCGATCCGCCAGCCCGGCACGATGACCGCCAGCCGCTCGTTGACCCGGGCGAGCAGTTCGCCACCGTTCCGCGCCTGGTCGTGGGCGAGGATGGCAAGGGTGCCCTGCCCCTGCTCGCCGATGCCGCGGGGCACTCCCAGCGGCAGCCGGTGTTGCCGCCCGGGACGGTCCCGGTAGGCGCTGAGAAAGCGGATCGGCCCGAGATTCAAGCCATCGCGCCGGTCACTCAGGGGACGCAGCTCCGGAATGCCGGCCGGGCGCGGAAGCAGCCCGGCGAACGGCACGGTCCGTACGACCGGAGTCTGCCCCGACGCCTGGATCTGGTAGGACAACCTCGCAAAGTCATCGGTCAGGGTCGACTGTCCTGAGAGGACGAACTCGTGCTCCATCAGCCCGCCTCGCCCCGCAAATCCGACCCGCAGGGCCGAAACGAACGCGGTCCTATCCTCGATGACCAGCTGGACCGTCGCCTCCATCGAGAACGGAAGCGGCCCATCCACCTCGAACCCGAGGAAGAATTTGCCAATCGGGCTCTGCTCGAAGACCAGATCGGCGAAACCGTCCACCTGCTGTGGTTCGAGCCGGTCCAGGTCGAGCGGGGCGGTGCTCATGGTGTCGAGGCCGGTGGAGATGACCAGCGGCGCCCGGGTCAGGACGCTCTTGCCGGAGTTGTTCTTACCGAGGACCACCGTGACCGGGGCCAGCTCGATCTCCTGCCGGTCCCGGAAGCAGCGGTAGTTCCCCAACACGATCTTGCTCAGCGGCATTCCTAGACTTTTACCACAGTCGGTGACAGCTCACCTGCCCTCCGAATAGCCACACCGGATAGTCCGGTCGGCGCTGGCCGGGAATCGGTACCTCCCGTACTGCCGCAGATACGCCCCGCTACCGGTTCGGGGCTACCGGCCGGCCGACCGCTTTGATCCAGTCGTCGGCCAGCCAGAGCAACTGGCTGGCCGACGATGTCAACGGCACCTGCACGCCGTCCAGCAGCGCCGGCTCGGGTCGGCGGGCCGGCACCAGCAACAGCCGGGCGGCCGGGCGCGGCCGGGTCGGGTCGGCCAGCTCCTGGAGTAGCCCGAGCTGACCGTAGCGGGCCAGCGGCGCCGCCTCGGTGAGCAGCACCGGCCCGTCGGCGGCGGCGATGTTCTCCGCGATCGCCGGCACAACCTGATGCCGGACGAGATCCAGCAGGCTCCGGAAGTCGGCGTCCAGCGCCACGCCCTTGTCCGCCGCGACGATCGCCTCCCACGGGAAGCCGAGCGACCGCAGCCGGTCCAGCAGGATCCCGGTGATGTCCACCTCGGTCAGTGGCAGGCGGGCCAGCAGCGCCCGCCGGGCCGCGCCCAGCCGGCGCAGCGGGGCCAGCACCGCGAGGAAGGCGCGCCGATCAATCGCTGAGGCCAGCTTCTCTGTCACCTCGTCGGCGGCGGAGAGCCCAAGGAGCGGAGCCTGGGTGGTGACCATCTGGGTACCGGTCACCGAGGCGTTGGCGGTCACCGGCCCGTACGCGCGGTCGGCTGCGTACCAGGTCAGCGGCACCCCAGCCGCGGCCAGCAGCGTGTTGAGGTCCGGTCGGCCCGGCAACCGCTCGGCCTTGGGGAATCGGCTGTGCACCCGGTCGCGGAGTGGCCCTTCGCCGAGGCGCTGGCCGATCAGGCTGCCCATCGACAGCCGCAGCGCCCGCTGGGCCGACATCCCCACCGGGTAGAGCTGCCCCTGCGGGGTGGCGTCGACCCGATCGTTGCTCCCGACCGCCGCGAGCTGCAACAGCCGCACGTCTGCCACCGCCGGCATGCCGGCCGGCGCGGGTAGCCGGCGCAGCTCGTCGATCGCGCGTTGCCGGGTGAGGAGCGGGTCGGCGGCGGCCAGCTCCACGCCCCGGCCACCCAACCCCACCACGTACTCGAGAAGGTCGGCGGCGGTGACATCAGACGCCGGATCGTCCGGTTCCCGACCGACCAGGACGACGCCGGGAGCACGGAACCGGTAGAGAGCCACCCGGGCGTCCCCACCCGTGCTCAGCTCCGCCTCGCAAGCGGCCCGGACCAGGCCGATCGCCTGCGGCAGCCGCTTCGGCTCCGCGGTGTAGGAGCCGCGCGCCGCGACCAGTGCCTGCGCCAGCTCCTCGGCGGACATCACCGCACCACGAGCATCGAGCAGCGCGACGATCTCGTTGCGCACCGCATCCAGCGCCGGCTCGTCCAGCCAGGTACGGGCCTGACTCGTCAGCAGCTTGGAGATCTGCGGCTGGCTCCTGCCCGTGGCCCGGGCCGCCTCGCTCTGCGTCGGCCAGCGAAGAAAGGCACCATCGACGGTGGGTGCCTGCCCGAGGAGCACGGCCAGGGTGTGGTGGTTGCGGGACGCCTTCGGCGGCAGCAACGTCACGCAGAGCGCCTCGACGCCCTGCGCCAGCGGCAGGACATCGATGTCGGCTGTTTCACTGGCGGCGGGCAGTACCGCACGCAGGGCACGGATCTGGCCGGTGATCTCCTTGCGGGTGGCGTCCGGCACGCCCTTGACCCGGGTGAGTTTGGACAGGTCCGCCGCCAGCAGATCACCAACGCTGTGCATGCCGAGCCGTTCCAACGCCGAGCGGGCCCGCGCCGTCAGCTCGGTCGCCTCCAGCGGCGACTCGCGGGTCAGCCCCACCACCACCGGGGCCGAGTCAACCGGCGTCACCGCCGACCGCGGTACCTGCTGGAAGATGGCCCGCCACGCGTCGGTCATCTCGTCAACCGTGTCGAACCGGGCCGTCGCGTCCCGGGCCAGGGCCCGCCGGAAGAACCCCACCAGCCGGTCGGCGACCGCCGAATCGAACACCGACGGTTCGAGGGTCACCTCCTCACTGACCGCGGCCGGGTTGGCGTTGTCGCCCCACTGGGGCAGCGTGCCGGTCGCCATCTCGTAGAGCACCACAGCCGCCGCGAACCGTTCCGCCGCCGCGTCAAAGCGCAGCCGACGTGGCGGTCCGAGGAACGGGTCCAGGTAGCCGACTGTGCCCGCCCCAACCTGGTCCGCCGGCGTCGATGACAGCGAGAAGTCGAAGACGCACAGGTGCGGCTGCTTGTCCTTCGGCCGGGGCCGAGCCGCCAGGTTCGCCGGTTTCAGGTCGCGGTGCCAGACACCCTGCCCGTCCAGGAAGTTGACGATGTCGAGCAGATCCCGCCCGTAGCGCTCCAGCAGGTCCAGCGCGAGCCGGCCGCCGCGCAACTCCTCGGCGAGGGTTCGCCGCCCGGCGCTCTCCACCAACAGAGCCGTCCGGCCGCCGACCCGCACCGGGCCCTCGACCAGGGCGGCAACCTGCGGATACTTCAGGTTGGCGAGGGTACGCGCCTCCGCGATCAGCCGATCCTCGTGCCGCTCGTCACGCGCCACCTTCAACACCAGATCGCGGGAGTCCTCGCCGACGCGGCGCACGAGCAGGGCGACCGCCGTGGCACCAGAACCCAGCCGGTCGCGCACCTCCAAGCCACCGTCGAGCAGGTCACCGCGGTGGGCCGAGAGCGGGTCCGCCACCGGCTCGGGCTCGGGTGCGGTCAGCGTGTCCCACACCGCTTCCAGCCGCTCCCGGATCGCCACCACCCCGACGAGCCGCTGCCCCGGATCGCCCCGGGTCGCGTCGTAGACCAGCTTGACCAGTTCATCCGGCATGCCGTCGACAGCGACGTCCAGGTGCAGACCGCTGTCACGCACCTCGGCGACCAGTTCCTCCGGCGTCGTCGCTGGCGCCGATCCGGCAAAGATCCGGTACGCCAGCGCGCCGAGAGAGAACACATCGAGCTGGTGCCCGGGCAGCCGGGCGGCGTTCCCTGCCTCCGGTGCCTGATAACGACGGACCTCGTCGTCGAAGAACAACTCAAGGCTCGCCGGGTCGCTCGACGGACCGAGTCGAGCGGTCTGGGTGACCCCTGCCAAGCGTCCCCCGGTCTGCCAGTCGGTCACCACCAGTGAGGGGCGCGGCCCGTCAGCGTCGGTGACGTAGACCGCCCGGGGCGAGAGCGCCCGGTGCGCCAACCGGCGGGAGTGCGCGTAGTCAATGATCTCGGCGAGATCCTGGACCAGTTGCAGCCGCTGAGCCAGGGTCAGCGAATCGCCCCGGCGCACCAGCCACTGGTCGAGGCGGACCCAGTCCTGCTGGTGGTCGAAGACGACCGCCGAACCCCAGGCGTGGTCAACCAGGTCATGCGCCCGGGCCACCCCCGGGTGGTGGATGCCCTGTAACAGGCGGAACTCCCGCTCGGCCGCCTTGCGGATCGCCGGCACCTCGTGCTCGGCCGCGCGACTGGTCAGGTAGAACCGCACCCGGCGCACCAACGAGGTGTCCAGTGCATGCCCGGCGAGGAAGTCCTGCCAGCCAAGCCCTTCCGCGAGCGGCCTCGGGTACAGCAGCAGCTGACCGATCTTGCGGTCGGCGACCGACGGCCGGATTTTGGCACCTCGCACGAGCTCGACGATCTGCCGCCCGCGCGCCTCGTCGACCCGGTGCCCCGGGTTGCGGGGCTGGGTCAGCAGCAGGTCCTTGAGCCCGGGCAGCCCCGAATCGTGTCCCTCCAGGCCGTAGACCTGCTTCCGGCCGATCACGTCCAGGCCCTTCGCGTCCAGGGCTCTGGCATGCAGGAAGACCGCAGCGCCGACGTACGGTGCCTGGGCCTCCCGGCCCTGTTTACGGGCGTAGTAGCGGATCAGGCTGGCCAGCCGCTTCGCCTTCCGGTTGGCCAGAATGTAGGGGTTGTCCTCGGGAATGAGCCGGCTGTTGGGCGCTCTCCGCACCCACTGGGACCCGTCCCCACGAATCTCCCCCTGCCAGTGCTTCAGCTCCAGCACGTAAAGGCCGCTGGGGGTGAGTACCAGGGCGTCAACCTCGTTGATCGAGCCGTCGGCACCGACGAACTCGACGTTGGCCCAGACGTGGTATGGGTCGGTATCGGGCAGGTAGCCGGCCAACTCGCGCAGCCCGTCCTGCTCATGGGCGTAGGAGCTGGCGTTGATCTGCTCCCAGCGCGGCGAATCCTCACGCATGCACTGGCTCCCTCGGCCGCTGACGAACTCTGGCACTTTACCTGCTCGGTGGGAACTCCCCCGCCGAAGAACATTCCGGCTTTCGCCGGGGAACGCAACCACGCCGGCCTCTTGCGGCAATGGCCATCCATCGGCTATTCGCTGTCACGCTCCCGGCCGGAGTGGGACCGAGCGGCCCTTTCGGGGATGACCGGCCGGGCCGATCCGGGCACCCAGCCACAGCCCGCCCAGCAGGACAACTATGAAGACGGGCAGCCAGCGGAGGCGGGCGAGGAGCCACCACCACGAGTCGGGCGCGGTGTGCAGTCCGGGCAGTGGGGCGGAGCCCAGGGCGAAGAGTGTCACCGCCACCAACGCGGTCTGGTGCCACAAGAAGATCCGCATGGCCCACAGATTCGTCCCCGCCACGACCGCCCAGGCCAGCCGCCGGTGGGCGAGCCGGGTCAGCGGCCCACGTAACAGCAGGGCGAGCCCCACCTGGGCCAGACCGAAGCTCACCGCGACGAGGGTGGGCGGGTTGAGGTTTGACCGACCCTGACCTGGCACACCGACCAGGCTGGCGGGATAGTCGAACCAGCGCACCAACACGGCGGTGGCCGCGATTCCGCCGAGAAGCAGCCCGACCGCTGGTAGCCGGGTACCGCGGACGCAGGCAACCCCGAGACAGAAGGGTACGAGCCAGGCGGTCCCCACGTTCACCCAACCGAGCCAGGCCGGGCCGCCGAGCCCGAACCGCGCCACGTCGATCGCGGCGACCGCCGCCACCAGCGGCACGACGACCCGGACGGGCCGGTTCCACACGAGCGGGGTCACGGCGATGAGCCCGGCGTACACCACGACGAACCACAGTGGGCTGAGCACGATGACCCGGACGGTCCGCGCTGACTCTGCGCCGACGGCTGGCATCCAGACCAGGGCCACCACCGCCCAGAGGGCGAGGAAAGCCAGCACCGGACGGAAGAGCCGGGCCATCCGCGCCAGCAGCCACCCGAGGTAGCTTCCCGCCCTCGGCAGTCCACCCGCCGCGGCGAACCCACCGACGAAGAAGAAGACCGCGAGGGTCTGCAACAGCCAGGAGAGTGGGGTGAGGCCGGGCAGGTACGTCAGCGGGCTGGCCACCCTCAGCCCTGACTCGGCGACCACGAAGGCGGTCACCAGCCAGTGGCCGAGCACCACGCCGGCGACAGCTAAGGCTCGTAGCACGTCGATGGACCGGTCCCGGCCGGCCGGGGTGGCCGCTTCAAGGCGGGCGGGAAGCGATCTCGCGGTCATGATGTCCCCAACGCCACGGCAGCGAGACTCTCCAGTGCGGTGGTGCCGGGCAGGAAGTATCCGTCGTGACCTTCGGCGCCCGTGACATCCAGGTTCCGCGCGCCGAACGAGCGCCGGCTCGGATCCACCCCGTGACCGAGGCCAAGGACCCGCACCTCGGGGATTCGCCGAATCCAGTCGTCGTCGGCGCTGCCCGCCCAGAGCCGCGCCTCGGTATCCAGCTGTTCGGCCGCACCGACATCGAGGCCGGGGCTTCCCAGTACCACGAGATCGGTGACCTGAACGGGCAGCCGGGCCGCGGCGTAGGCGAGCACCAGGGAGCCGTAGCTGTGCCCGATCACCGCTATCGCCGTGTCCGGCCGGGCCGTGGCGAGCTGCCGGACGTACTCGGTCAGGGCCGTCGCTCCGGCCCTCGCGCGCTCCGACCGGACCGCGGCGAGGTCGATGCCGCCGGGCGGCTCGTAGCCGAGCCAGGCCACCACCGCAACCCGCCCGCCACACGCGGCGTGCAGCTGCCGGGCCTGCCAGTGCGGCGAGCGCCGCAGCACGCCCCCGTGCCCCCGGTCGAGGTTCTCCGGTGTGGTGGCTGCACCGGGCACCAGCACGACAATCCGGTCCGCGACCTGCAGATCGCCCACGGTTCGTACCGCCGGCGGACCAGCCGCCGGGCTCGGGGCCGGACACGCGGCGGCCAGCAACGCCGTGACGAGCAGCCGCAGCAACCATCGCTTCATGGCGGCGACGCTAGGTGGTGACCGCCCCCGGCGGCGTCACCCGCGAGCGCTAACCCGGACCGGTACGCCGGTACTACTCCCCCGGGTTGATCATGCCGCTTTCGTAGGCGTAGACCACCGCCTGCGCCCGGTCTCGTAGGTTCAGCTTCATCAGTACGCGGCTGACGTGAGTCTTGACGGTTTGCTCGGCGAGCACCAGCTCCGCCGCGATTTCCTGGTTCGACAGTCCGCGCGCGATCAGCCGCAGCACTTCCGCCTCGCGTCGAGTGAGGGTGTTGAGCGAATCCGGTTCGGCTCGCCGTGGCCGGGCTCGGCTCGCATAGTCCGCGATGAGCCGGCGGGTGACCGAGGGAGCGAGCAGTGCGTCGCCCGCGGCGATCACGCGTACCGCGTGCATAAGTTCGGCGGCGGGCGCGTCCTTCAGCAGGAACCCGCTGGCGCCGGCCCGCAGCGCCTCGAACACGTAGTCGTCCAGGTCGAAGGTGGTCAGCATGAGTACCCGCGGCCGGCGCCCACCGGGCGGCGCCGCCAGGATCTGACGCGTCGCGGTCAGCCCGTCCATTGTCGGCATCCGAATGTCCATCAGGATGACGTCGGGGTCGTACCGGCGCGCGGCGGCGACCGCCTGCTCACCGTCGGCGGCGTCCGCCACCACCACCATGTCCTCCTGGGCGGTGAGCAGCGCACCGAACCCCTCCCGGACCATCGCCTGGTCGTCAACGAGCAACACCTTGATCATGACTGACTCTCCAGGGGCAACGTCGCCCGCACCTCGAATCCACCGTCGTCGGTCTGGTCGGCGCGCATGCTGCCGTGCAGCATGGCCACCCGCTCGCGCATCCCGAGCAGGCCGTGGCTGCCGCTCGCGCCGGTCAGCGCGGCGGCCGGAGGGGGCACCGGGCGGCCGTTGGGGTCCACCTTGACCGCGTTGCGGACCCGGATGATCAACTCATGCTGGTTCCGATGCAGGGTGAGGTCAGTGGGCGCACCCGGAGCATGTCGAGCCACGTTCGAGAGCGCTTCCTGCACGATCCGGTAGGCGGAGAGCCCCACCGAATCCGGCACACCGGTGATCATGCCCTGCACCGATACCGTGACTGGGGTTCCGGCTGCCCGCGCGCCCGCCACGAGCGCGTCCAGATCCGCGAGGCCGGGCTGCGGCGCCGTCGACGGCTGCTCCTGCGGGGCACGCAGTACGCCCAGCAGCCGCCGCATCTCGGTGAGCGCTTCCCGGGATGACTCCGCGATCTCGGTGAACTCCGCGCGCGCCGCTGGCGAAAGCTCGTTCAGGCGGTAGGCGGCGGTCTCCGACCGCACCGCGATGAGGGACATGTGGTGGGCGACGACGTCATGCAGCTCGCGGGCGATGCGCGCGCGCTCGGTCAGCATCGCACCCCGTTCCTGCTCGACGGCCAGGCCGGTGCGCACCTGCGCCCACCGGCCCAGCAGATGCCCCACCCCCAGGACGCCGCTGACCAGCAGCATGCTGCCGTAGCCGACGCCCGGGCCGAGAAACAGCAGAGACATCGCGATGCTGAACGCCCAGACCCAGAACAGCACCCCCAGCGGATGGCGGTAGCCGACCACGACAAGCACGGCGAGGTAGACCCCAATCAATACTGGGTTGCCGGGCCAGGGGGCACCAGCTTCGTGTAGTCCGTTGACGCCACTGACCAGGGTGGCCACCGCTGCCACCCGCCACGCCGGCAGCGCCCGGCGGGGCATCAGGGCCACCGGTGCCGCGGTCAGGGCGGCGAGGAGGATCGTCTCGAGTCGGCCAACCTGGTACGGCGCGAGGCCCGCCATCGCGAGGAGCCACAGCAGGAACGCGACCAGCGGCGCCAGCACCCGCAGATACGGGCGCAGCCGCGCCAACCGACGAGTCCGACCCGACCGGGCAGCTCCCCCCGGCTTCGGGTCGTGGCCGGTGGCGACCGCCCGCAGCAGATCACGCAACGCTGCGGCTACCGGCATACGGTCAGGGTACTGTCACGCTCCGGCTGAGTGGGGACCGCTCCGGCTGGGTGGAGACATGGCCAGCTGGGTGGAGACATGGCCAGCTGGACCCAGGCCGCTTCCTCGATGTGCTGCTGGCCCGCAACATCGACACCGGAAGACTTCGCTTCACCACCGACTTCGCGGCGGCAGCCGGCTTCGGCGATGTGCACCTCCTCGCGGTCGATATCCCCTCCGGCCTGGACGGCACCTACGACCTGACCCAGATCAGCGCGGCGATCGAACGGCTGGCCCCGCATCTTCGGCGAGTCCGGCTAGCACGGCTTGAGGGCTGCGGCAGCTGCACACCGCCACCCCTAACGATTTCGCCTACGTCAGGGGGAAATTTGCGTGGCGGCACCAGCGGGGCGGCAGGGGCGTCAGTCGAGGCAGAACTCGTTGCCCTCGACATCCTGCATCACCAGGCACGACTCGTTGTAGCCGTCGGCGGTCAGGAGTCGCACACGTACCGCGCCGAGCGCGACCAGCCGGGCGCACTCAGCCTCGAGGGCGGCCACCCGCTCGGCACCAACAAGCCCGGTGCCAACCCGCACGTCAAGGTGCAGCCGATTCTTCACCGCCTTCCCCTCCGGAACGCGCTGAAAGAACAGGCGCGGACCCACACCGGAGGGATCAAGGCAGGCGAACGCCGAACCCTGACGTTCCGGCGGCAGGGTGCGTCCGAAGTCGTCCCAGGTGGCGAAGCCCGGCGGGGGCGACGGCACGACGTACCCCAGTGCCTCGCACCAGAACCGTGCCACCCGCTCCGGCTCCGCGCAGTCGAAGGTGATTTGGACCTGCTTGACCGACGGCATCAGCCCACCCTAGGCGTGGGGAGACGACGTCGCGACACCAATTTCGCGGCGGCGGCCTGACTCACGACAACTACCGACCATTGACGGTGTGAACGCGATCCGATAGAAAGCCCGGCATGCGCTGGGCCTGGGTTCGCACCGCGACCGTGATCGTCCTGGCGGTCGTGCTGCTACCGCTGCTGACGCTGTACGCCTACCTACTCCTCTGGTTCCTACCGGATCTCACGTACAACGACCGGCCGGCGCTGTGGCTCGTGACCTTCACCTTGTGGGCGGGGGCGGTGGGATGCCTGGTGGCCGGTTGGTTCCGCCGGCACCGGTCGAAGCTGTGGTGGGGTTGGCTGCCCGCGGCCGCGCTCTGCGCCACGGCCGCTTTGCCCCTGGTCGAGCGTTTCTAGCCGGCCCGCTCAGCATTGCTGCGTAGGACGCAGAACTCGTTGCCCTCCGGGTCGGCCAGCACCGCCCATCCGGTGCCGTCCGGGTTCCGGTGGTCGCTGACGAACCTCGCCCCCAACGTCAGGACCCGGTTGACCTCCTCGTCCCGCGTGAGCTCAGGGGTGAGGCAGACATGGACCCGGTTCTTTCCGACCTTGCTCTCCGGTACCCGCTGGAAGCACAGGCTCGACCCGCCAACCGCATCGAGGTACGCCTCTTCCAGGCCCGGCGCACACTCGGCGGCAATCGGCTGATCCAGGACCTGGCTCCAGAAGGTGGCCAGCTGGTACGGGTCAACGGCGTCGAAACAGACGTTATGCAAGGATGTCGACATAGAGGGTTTCTACCCGTTCCCAGTCAGTCGATCAACCGAGTTGCGCCGACGGCTCGCCGAACCACCGCCGCAGCTGGGTGCCCAGCTCCTCCCGATCGTCGCCAACCCACGCCACGTGGCCGTCCGGCCGCAGCAGCAGCGCGGGCACGTCCAGTTCCGGGCTGACGTCCACCACGTGGTCGACCCGGTCGGCCCAGCCGGCCACCGACAGCCGGCCGGTCTGGTCGAGCACCATTCCCCGGCCGCGGTGCATCAGGCCGTAGAGGCGCCCCTGCTTCAGCTCCACATCGCGCAACCGCCGGCCGAGCAGGTGGTGCCCCTCGCCGAAGTCGTACCGGACCGAGATCGCGGTGACCTTCTCGATCAGGTAGCGGTTCACCTCCTCGAAGTCCATCAGCTCCGCCACCACCCCGCGTACGGCCTGGGGGCCCGGCTCGAGGGTGATCAGCTCTGTCTGCGCGCGGGTGTTCTCCAGTACGGCTGCGGCCACCGGGTGCCGCTCCGCGTGGTAGCTGTCCAGCAGCCCGCCCGGTGCCCAGCCGCCGATCTCCGCGGCGAGCTTCCAGCCGAGGTTGAACGCATCCTGGATGCCGAGGTTGAGCCCCTGTCCACCGAGTGGCGGGTGGATGTGCGCGGCATCGCCGGCCAGCAGCACCCGGCCGACCCGGTAGCGCTCGGCGAGCCGGGTGGCGTCCCCGAACCGGGACAGCCAGCGCGGTGAGTGCACCCCGAGGTCGGTGCCGGCGGTCACCCGCAGTTGCTGCTGGAATTCCTCGAAGGTCGGCGGGGTCGTGCGGTCCTCGGTCACCCCGGCGGCGGGCACAACGACCCGGTACAGCCCCTCCCCGTCGCCGACCGGGCCGGCACCGAACCGGAGCTGCGTCTTGCGGACCTCGGTCGTCACCGCGGTGACCTCCTCCGGTGCCGCGGTCAGCTCCATGACGCCCAGCAACGTCTCGAACCGGGTGGGCTCGCCGGGGAAGTCCACGCCGAGCAGCTTGCGGACCGTGCTGCGGCCGCCGTCGCAGCCGACGAGGTAGCGGGAACGAAGCTGGGTGCCGTCGGCGAGTTCCGCGGTGACCGATTCCTCGTCCTGGCTGAGGCCGACGAGTTCGGTGCCGCGCAGGATGTCCGCGCCGGCCTCGGCGGCGTGCGCGGCGAGGAGTCGTTCGGTGCTGGTCTGCGGGATGCCGAGGATGTACCCGTGTGCGGTGTCCATGGTGTCGGGCCACGGCTTGCTGATGCCGGCGAAGTAGCCACCAACCCGGTACTGCTGGCCGTTCGCGAGGAAGCGCTCCAGCAGGCCGCGCTGGTCCAGCACCTCGATACTGCGCACGTGCAGCCCGAGCGAGCGAACAATCACCGGCGGCTCGTTGTCCCGCTCCAGCACCACCACCTGCACCCCGTGCAGCCGTAGCTCACCGGCCAACATCATGCCGGTCGGCCCGCCCCCGACAATGATCACGTCAAACATGAATCGCATCCCCATTCGTCGGCATCTTCGTCTCCGCCAGCGGCCCCGCCGGAATTGGTGTCGCACCCGCGAACACGCACGTTTCGCGAACCCCCGATATCTGCAGGTCCTGGCTTCGACCGACGATTCTGCGGCAATACCCGGGTCTTGCGGCAAGACCCCCATCGTGCTATATGTTAAAAATGGCAGGGAGAAGTGCACTACCTGCCACCACCCAATCTCGTAAATGTCTCCCTCGCCGGATGGGCTGACCAAGCCGGCACCGAGGTTCTTCGCGGACGACCTCCGCCTCATCCCACGCCCAAGCCAGCAACTGGCCCCGCCCAATCTCGGACCTTCGCCCGCGCCTGGCGACACCGCGGGGTGCCAGCACCTTGTTCGGCCCCACCGGTCAACCCGGCCAACGGCAGTACGAGAAAGGGTCGCTTCAGTGGTGTCCAGATCCGGGTGTCCAAGATCGGAATTCGGTTCCGACCGTAGGGTAGAAGCGCCGAGCTGGGCGCGGGCCTGAAGGAGCACCAGATGAAGTACATGCTGTTGATGAACCACCCCGCGGCGGGCAATGAGCCGGCGATCGAGACGTGCACAGCCGAGGACATGCAGGCCAGCGGCGCTCATATGGGCCAGATCATGCAGGAGCTGGTCGACTCCGGTGAGCTGCTGGGCGCTGCGGGGCTGGCTGACCCGCACACGGCAAAGATTGTGATCAGCGGCGGAGACGCCCCGGTCGTCACGGACGGACCATTTGCGGAGATGAAGGAGTTCCTGGCCGGCTACTGGCTGGTTGACGTCGACAGCGAGGAGCGCGCCATCGAGATCGCGGCCCGTACCTCGGCGGCTCCCGGGGCAGGTGGCAAGCCGACCCGGCGTCCGATCGAGGTCCGCGCGGTGATGCGGGGAGCCGACCCGGAGCTGTGACCGGCGAGCCTGGCGTCGAGGACCTGCTGCGCCAACTGGCGCCGCAGGTCCTCGGCATACTCGTACGCCGGCACGGCGACTTCGCTGACGCTGAGGACGCCGTGCAGGAGGCTCTGCTGGCGGCTGCCGTGCAGTGGCCGGCTGACGGCGTACCGGCCAATCCACGCGGCTGGCTGCTTGCCGTCGCGTTCCGCAAACTGGCCGACCTTCGGCGCAGTGAGGCCGCCCGCCACCGACGGGAAGCGTTCGCCGCCGCGCGCAATCCAGCCGTCGCGCCGGAGGTCTCGGGTACCGACGACTCGCTTACGCTGCTGTTGCTGTGCTGCCATCCAACTCTGCCCGCGAGCGCGGCCATCCCGCTGACCCTGCGCGCCGTCGGTGGTCTGACAACCGCCGAGATCGCACGCGCGTTCCTGGTACCCGAACCAGCGATGGGCAAGCGCATCACCCGCGCCAAGCAGCGCATCCGCAGCTCCGGGCTGCCGTTCGTGCTACCCAACGCGGCCGAGCTTCCCGATCGGCTACGCGCGGTCGAGCATGTGCTCTACCTGATGTTCAACGAGGGGTACGCCACCAGTAACGGGCCCAAGGTGACCCGCACCGATCTGTGCACCGAGGCGGTGCGCCTTACCCGGATGCTGCACGCGAGCCTGCCCGACCACGAGGAGGTAGCTGGGCTGCTGGCGCTGATGCTGCTCACTGACGCCCGTCGCCCGGCGCGCACCGGCGGGCATGGCGAGTTGGTGCCGCTGGATCGTCAGGACCGGACGCTGTGGAACCAGGACATGATCGGCGAGGGCGTGGCCCTGATCTCCGCCACATTGCCGCGCGGCACGGTCGGCTACTACCAGTTGCTTGCGGCGATCGCCGCAGTCCACGACGAGGCGAAGACGGCCGAGGACACCGACTGGCAGCAGATCCTGGCACTCTACGGCCTGCTCGCCCGGGTGTCGGCGAACCCACTGGTGACGTTGAACCGGGCGGTCGCCGCCGCTATGGTGCATGGCCCGGCCGCCGGGCTCAGGGCGTTGGCAGGGCTCGACGACAAGCTCGCTGGCAACCACCGTCTGGACGCGGTCCGCGGGCACCTACGGGAGATGGCAGGTGACCGCGACCGAGCGATCACGCACTACCTGGAAGCAGCGACCAGGACAACAAGCGAGGCGGAGCGGCGATATCTGCTCGCCCGCGTCGCCACGCTGAATACCGACGACCGATAGTCGAACGAAAGCCGACGGCGCACCTGAGGTCCCGGCGGCCTCCAGCTCTTGGCGGGTTGGAAGGCGCCCCACGCGCTCGGGCGACCCGACTCGGAGTCACCGCGTCGCGGCGGGGCCCGGCCCGTCTGCTGCCGGCAGCGTCACCGTCACCTCCAAGCCACCGCCCGGCTGCGCGATCGCCTTCACCACGCCCCCGTGCGCGTCGCAGACGGCCCGGACGATGGAGAGCCCCAGACCGGAACCGCGGGCGCCGGTCCGTTCCCGGCCACCCCGCCGGAACGGCTCGAACAGCCCCGGCACATCGGCCTGGTCCACCTCGAAGCCGGTGTTGCCCACCACCAGCCAGGACCGCCGGCCATCCGAACCGGTCCGGACCCAGAGCCGGCCGTGCAGATGGTTGTAGCGCACCGCGTTCTCGACCAGGTTCCCGGCGAGCCGGTCGAGCAGCCCGGGGTCGCCGACCACCGGTGCCGGCTCCAGTGAGGTCTCCACCCGCAGACCGATCCGCTCCACCTCCCGGCGTACCGCCGTCAGCGCGTTGGCGGTGCCGGCGGCCAGGTCGCACTCCGTTCGCCGGGCGAGGCGATGGCCGGCCTGCGCCTCACTGCGGGCCAGCACCAACAGCGCGTCCACCAGGCCGTTGGCCCGCTCCGAGGCATCCCGAACCACAGTGGACATGCGGCGGTACTCGGCGGTGTCCGCCTCGTCGTCGCTGAGCGTCACGTCAATCTCGGTACGCATCACGGCGAGCGGGGTACGCAGCTCATGTGAGGCGTTGGCGACGAAGCGCTTCTGCGCGTCGAAGGCGACCGCGATCCGGTCCAGCATCGCGTCGAAGGTCTGCGCCAGCTCGGCCACCTCATCATCCGCACCCGAGTAGCCGATCCGCTGATCAAGGGTGGTCTCGCCGAGCCGTCGGGCGGTGGCGGTGACCTGGTAGAGCGGGCGCAGGGCCCGGCCCGCGACCAGGTACCCACCGGCCACCCCGACCACGCTGATCGCCAGCAGCGCCGCCAGCCCCTTGGCCAACAGTTCCCGGCTCGCCGTATCGCCCACCTGCCGCTGCCACTCGGCGGCGTCCAGGAAGCGCCCGTCGGCCAGCACCACCGTCGTCCCGGGCAGCAGCTCGTCGGTCGGGCGCAGCGCGTCGCGTACCAGCAGCCAGGCCAGCAGCACCAGGATCACCCCGGCGCCCACCAGCAGTAACCCGTTGAGCAGGGTCAACCGCAGGCGCAGGGTGGGCCGCATGCCACGGCCCGCGGTCACGCCGGCGCCCCGGTCACGCGGTAGCCGGCGCCGACCACGGTCTCGATCAGCGGTGGGTCGCCGAGCTTACGGCGCAGCGTGCGCACGGTGACCCGGACGATGGTCGTGAACGGGTCGGTGTTCGCGTCCCAGACCCGTTCCAGCAGCTCCTCGCTGGAGACCACCGCGCCGCCGGCCTTGACCAGTTCGTGCAGCACACCGAACTCCTTGTTGGTCAGGTCCAGCGGCACGTCGGCCCGGGTGGCCGTCCGCCGGGCCGGGTCGAGCACCAGGTCGGCCACCGCCAGCACCGGCGGAGCGGCCGGGGTGGCGCGGCGGCCCAACGCCTGCACCCGGGCGACCAGCTCGTCAAAGGCGAACGGCTTGGGCAGGTAGTCGTCCGCGCCCAACTGCAGCCCCTCGACCCGGTCGGCGACCGTCCCGCTGGCGGTCAACATCAGCACCCGGGTCAGGGTGCCGGAGGCGGCCAGCTCGGCGCAGATCTGATCACCGGGTACGCCGGGCAGGTCCCGGTCGAGCACCACCACGTCGTACCGGGTGACGAAGGCCATCTCGTGCCCGCTGTCACCGTCGTACGCGACATCCACCGCCATGCCGCGCTTGCGCAACCCCCGTGTGATCGCGTCGGCGAGGTGGCGTTCGTCCTCGACAACCAGTACCCGCATCCCAGCCTCCTCGCGCCTGACTCCCCGACAACCTAGTGCTTCACCGCCAGCGACGACCCGGTGCGCGACCGAGAGTGACCGGGGCCGGCAGCTCCACCCCGGGGCCGCCTGTACGATGGCGCGTCGTGCCCGCGCCGATGGTTGACTCCGTGCCACAGACCAGCAGCCCCGCATCCACTGCGGCGGAAGTGCCGACCCGGCGTTCCCGCTGGCGTCCCGCCCGCGCCGACGTCCTGGCCATCGGCGCCTACCTGGCCCTCGGCGTACTGGTCTGCCTCAACCACTGGGGGGACATCCCCAACCGGGTCTCCGCCCACCTGCCGACCGACCACAGCTGGTTCGAGTGGCTCTTCGCACACGGGGCGTACTCGGTGTTCCAGCTGGAGAACCCGCTCTTCACCACCCGGCAGAACGCCCCGGTCGGGGTGAACATGATGGCGAACACCTCACTCCTCGGGGTGACCCTGCCGCTGGCGCCGCTGACCGCGCTGGTCGGCCCCCAGGTGACGTACGTGCTCTACCTCGGCGCCGCGCTGGCCGCCACCGCTGGCACCTCCTACTGGGTGCTCTCCCGGCACCTGGTGCGCTCCCGGGCCGGCGCGTTCGTCGGTGGCGCGTTCCTGGGCTTCGCACCCGGCGTCGTGCACCACGCCAACGGCCAGCCCAACTTCGTCTCCAACTTCCTGCTCCCGCTGATCGTGCTCCGCGTACTGCGGCTCGGCGAGCCCGGCCGCTGGCGGCGCAACGGCATCCTGCTCGGCCTGCTGGTGGCGTACCAGATCTTCATCAACGAGGAGATGCTGCTGCTCACGGCGCTGGCCTGCCTCGTCGTCGTCGCCACGTACGCGGTGCTGCGGCCGGGGGCCGCCTGGCGACAGGCCGGCACCTTCGCCGCCGCCCTCGGCACCGGCGGTGGCCTGGCGCTGCTGCTCACCGCGTACCCGATCTGGTTCCAGTTCAACGGCCCGCAGTCCTACCGCGGCCTGCAGGGCGGCATCTTCCACAGCTGGGGCGAGGACCTCAAGGCTTACGTCACCTTCCCCCGGGACACCCTGGCCGGGGACCCGGCGGTGGAGCAGACGCTGGGCCTGACCGAGCAGAACAGCTGGTTCGGCTGGCCGCTGGTGATCCTGGCGGTGGTGGCCCTCCTGCTACTGGTCCGCCGCAGCCTGGTGGCGCGCATCCTGGCGGTGCTGACGGTGGTGTTCACGGTGGCCTCCCTCGGCCCGACGATCCGCTTCGACGGCGCCGAGACCGACATCGACGGCCCGTGGTCGTACGTGTCGGAGGAGCTGCCACTGGTCGAGATGATGATGCCGACCCGGCTGAGCCTGATCGTGGCCGCCGCGATCGGGATCCTGCTCGCCGTCGCGTGGGACGCCGTCTCCGGGGCCGGCCGGCCGCCGGTGCCGGCGCAGCGCTCCGGCCGCTCCCCCGTGCCCACGCGGCGCTCCGGCCAGCCGCTGCGATTCCTGCTGCGGTGGCGACGTCCGGTCGGCTACGCGGCCATCACGCTGGCCCTGCTGCCGCTGATCCCCCGGCCGCTGCCGGTGGAGGCGGTGGCGCCCCCACCGCACTTCATCACCGCCGGTGGCTGGCGGCCGTACGTGCCCGAGGGGCGCACCCTGGTCCCGGTGCCGATCCCGAGCAACGTGCACGGCCTGTCCACGCTGCGCTGGAGTGCGCTGACCCAGCACGCGTTCCCCGTTCCCGGTGGGTACTTCATCGGCCCCAACGAGCAGGGGGAAGGGATCTTCGGGGCGGGTAACCGGCCGACGACCCGACTTATCTACTCCACGATGGGCAAGAACGCCACACCGAACATCACCGACGTCGAGCGGCGACAGGCGATCGAGGATCTGCGGTACTGGCGGGCCTCGGTGGTGGTGCTCGGCGCCCACCCCCGGGAGGCGGTGCTGCGCGACCTGATGACCTCGCTGCTCGGCACAGCGCAGCGGGTGGACGACGTCTGGCTCTGGGACGTCCGTCCCCTGGTCAGCTAGGAGCGCTGCTGCTCGGCTAACTCGACGCGGAGCTGTTCGCCGGGAGCGGCTTCCCGGCGGGCCCCGATCGGATTGGAAAGCAGCTCACTGTCACCACGTCCTGGCGCGACCCGGGCCAGCGGCCGTCACCCTGCTGTCGCTGCTGACCCTGCTCACCGAACGCGAAACGCCGCCGGCCTCGTCACCTACCTGGTGTTCTCGATCCCGGAGTTCGTCACATCCCGCTGACGATCGGCCGTCCCGCGGAGTCGACGTGCTCCCGGCCCGTCCCTACCGAGGGCGTCGTTCGGGTTGGCGAGAGCGCACCGCTCCAGGGACAGGCAGCCACATCCGATGCAGTCGAGCAGTTCGTCGCGAAGCTGCGCCATCAGCGTCATCCGGGCGTCGAGGTCGGCACGCCAGCAGTCGCTGACCCGCTGCCAGTCCTCCACGGTAGGTGTTCGCTTCTCCGGTAGCAGTGCCAGGACGTCACGGATCATGGCCAGTGGGATGCCGATGCGCTGGGACGCCTTGATGAACGCGATGCGGCGCAGCGCGTCTCGGCTGTATCGCCGTTGGTTGCCAGACGTGCGGCGACTGCGGATCAGACCCTGGCGCTCGTAGAAGCGCAGCGCCGATGGGGGTACGCCGCTGCGCTCAGCCAGTTCACCCACTGTGAGCCCGTTGACGGCAACGTCGGTCATGGGTGCACGGTACTTGACTTGAACCTTGGTTCAGGGGCGACGGTGAGGGCGTAGCAGCGGTGTGGGGCAGCGCGCCGGATCACTGCCGTCCGCCGTGGCCGGCTGCTCACCGCGGACACCGGAGAACCTGCTCGCCGCCCTGGTGATGGAAGGACCATGCACGATGTCTGTGGAACCACTGAAGATCGTCATCCTTGTTGGTAGCACCCGTAAAGGCCGCTTCGGGCCCGTGGTGGCCAACTGGTTCGCCGCGCAGGTCCGGCAGCGTGACGACATGGAACTCGACCTCATCGACCTCGTCGAGGCGAACCTGCCGTACGAGTTGCCGGACTTCAACGCGGATGAGGAGCCTGTGGCGGTTCGTGCGCTCACCCCCCGGCTCGCGGCGGCGGACGGGTTCGTCTTCGTGACGCCGGAGTACAACCACAGCTACCCCGCCTCGCTCAAGAACGTGGTCGACTGGTACCGGAAGGAGTGGCAGGCCAAACCGGTCGGCTTCGTGTCGTACGGCGGGCTCGCCGGCGGTCTGCGCTCGGTCGAGCACCTGCGGCCGGTCCTGAGTGAGGTGCATGCGGTCCCGATCCGGGACACCGTCAGCTTCCACGGTGCCGGGGAGCGGTTTGACGGATCCGGCGCGCCAACCGACCCGCGGGGCTGCAATGCCGCGGCGAAGACGTTGCTCGACCAGCTGGCATGGTGGTCCGGTGCTCTGCGGACCGCGAGAGCCGACCATCCCTACGGCACCTGACCGTCCCGCCGTTTCCGCCACCTGCTCATCGTGAGCCGGCCGGCTCATCCGAGTGACCGGAGCTGAGACCCGGTACGCCAAGGGTCCGGGCGTGCTCCGCGGCGACAGTGTGCTCCGCAGGGCTTCTGAGATGTCATGGCAGTCCACCTCCTGAGCCGCCCGGCGCCCGGTAAGCCCCGACTTGGGTTGAAAAGTGAAAGGAATGCCATGGATGCGCAGGAACCGCAGCGGGCGGGGCCGCGAGAGTGGTGGGGTCTTGCTGCCCTGGCCCTGCCGACGCTGTTGGTGGCGATGGACCTCACGGGTCCCTGCCGTGGACGCTCACGGGCGTCGCCGGGGCGATGCTGGCGCCGTTTGTCGTCCGCCGTCTGTCGCGGTCGGCAGTGATGGCGGGCGGCCTGGCGCTCGGCGCTGCGGGTTTCGGCGCTCTGGCCGGCATCGACTCGACTACTGGACTCACCTTGCTGGTGGTCAGCATGGTCATCGCATCCCTAGGAATCTCCGGCACGATGACCCTGAGCACGGACCTGGCCGTCGGGGCAGCTCCTGAGGAACGCGCCGGGTCGGCGTCGGCTATCTCCGAGACCGGAAGCGAACTCGGCCTCGCCCTGGGCATCGCGGTACTGGGCAGTGTCGGCAGCGTCGTCTATCGCCAGGAACTGGCCAGGTCCGCGCCCGTGTCAACCCTGCCCGAGTCGATGGAGGTCCCCACCGACACGCTGGGCGGGGCGGTCAGCGTGGCAAACGAGCTGCCCGGCGCGGCTAGAGACGCACTACTCGCCTCTGCCCGGGAGGCGTTCACCACCGGGATGGCGGTGACCTCGGCGATCAGCAGTGCGGTGCTGATCGCCCTGGCGATCGCCGTCGGCATCCTGCTGCGCACCGTGGTCCATCGACGAGTCCGGCCTCCTGGACGAAGGCGCATGACCGCCGCGAATCAGCCCGGTCGGCCGGTCCCGGCCGACCGGGCTCCGGCCTCAGGCGGACGGCGTCGGATCCGTCAACGCGCGGACGTCCCACATCCAGACGTCTAGTTCCCGCGTGCCGGGGCCGACCAGTTGCTCGACGGTCAGCCGCAGCGGCTCCGCGTGGTGCTGGTCCACCGGTAGGACCAGGATCGCGGCCCGCCAGTGCCGCAGGTCGTCCAGGGCGCGCCGCTGCTGCCGGTCGTCGAGTTGCAGCGTACGTCCGGTGCTGGCGACCTCGCTGAGCAGTTCACCGAGCCCGCTGGGACGGCCACCGAAGCGACCCGGGTCGCCGGTGTTGGCGTTGCGCGGAGCCAGGAAGTAGCCACCGGGGATCTTGAAGTCGAGGTTGGCGGCGGCGGCCCAGCGCATGCCGTGGGTGTTACCCATGCTCGGCACCGGAATGGGCACCAGCGTCTGATCCTCCGCGACGTAGCCGCGCCACCGGTCGGCGGTGATGAATTCCGGCACCGGTGGTCGGGAGGTCACCGCCAGCGGCATGGGCGCGATCGGCAACAACGCCAACGCCAGCCCGGCGGCGGTGCGCAGCCGCAGGGTACGCCGGGGCAGCGGCAGCTTCCGGGACCGGTCGACCGCGAGCGTCAGCAACAGGCCGACGGTGACGGTGGTAATCAGCCCGAACCGGGTCGGCACCACCGCGTCCAGCAGCGGCAGCCGGACCAACCACTCCCACGGCCCGACTCCGATCTCCTGGTCCCACCACGAGATCCGCTCGCCGAGGGAGAGCACCGCGAAGAAGATCCCGGTCGCCGCGAGGGCCCGCACGACCACGTCGTGGCGCAGCCACGCGACGATGCCGACGGCGATCAGGGACAGGCTCCAGCCGAAGAAGGCGTTCTCCTCCGAGTAGTTCGGGGCCAGGCCGGTGTTGGCCGCGTTGTCCCCGCCCAGGGTGGGCGAGCCGGGGGCGACGAACGCGGCGATGTCGTTGCCGTAGTCCCGGACCGCGTCACTGAGCCCGTGGTACGCCATCGGCCCGGCGAACTGCACGTAGAGCGGGTACGCCAGCAGCGCGCCCGCCACCGCCGTGCAGGTGGCGAGGGCCTTCGCCAGGGGCCGCCACGCCGACCGCCACAGCTGGGGCCGCTGCACCAGCACGGCGGCGAGGAAGACTCCGCACGCCATCGCGGTGAAGAGCAGGATCTCCTCGTTGATGAACGCCTGCACGGTCACCAGCAGGGCGAGCAGCAGGCCGTCGCGGTACGGACGCTGGGACCGGGTGATGGCGAGCACCCGCCACACGATGAACGGCAGCAGGAACTGACTGATGATGTTGGGGTGCCAGTTGGCGTGCGACAGCATCGCCGGGGAGAACCCGCAGAACCATCCGCCGACGGCCGCCGCCAGTCGACTGCGAACGAGGTGCCGGCGGAGCACCACGTACCAGGCGGTCGCGGTGCCGGCGAGCCCGAGGGTGACCAACAGCACAAAGGTCACCGCCGGGCCGAAGAGGAGCGTCACCGGCACCATCGGGATGCCCAGCGCGAGGATGGCCGTGTTGGCCATCAGGTTGACCCCGTCCGGGTAGTTGAACTGTTCGGTGAAGAACGGGAACTCCCCGTGGAGCACCACCCGCACCGAGTGCGCCAGGAAGAACTGCACCTGCGCCGGGTCACTGCTGTAGAGCGCGGCGACCCGGCCGGCCGGGTTGATCCAGATCTGGCTGGTCACCCAGAAGGCCGCGAGCAGAAACCCGCCGACCACCACCAGGTGCTGCCGTCGGGCCGTCAACGACGGCAGCCGAAGCCGACGACGCCCCGGGGCCGCAGCCGGTGGAACGGGCGTCGGCTTCCGGTTCCCCGCCGCGGCGCCGTTCAGGGGGAACACACCCGCGCTGTTGAGATCGACCGGCTCCGACGGAGTCACGGCGGCGGGGTCGGCGCGGGTGTCAGCAGAGGTCACAGTCGGCGGAGTCTACCCGAACGAAATTCACTGGAAAGCCAGCGCTCAATCCTTTGTGGGCGGTTCCGGACGGCACCAGGTCATCTCGTACGATTGCGGTTCGCACGACCGGCTGGGGTAAACGGAGGAGCTAAAGGTGCTTGCAGCCCGCCGGACCGGCAGGACGACCGCCGCCGCGTTGGCCCTGATGGCGTCCCTGGCCGGTTGCGGAGTCGTCACCGACCGGGCACCGGCTGACCTGTCGGTGGGGCATGACAGCCAGGACGGCTCGCTCATCGTCTGGCCGGCCCGCGGCTCCCTCGCCGCCGAGGCCGCCACGACGACGGCGGTGACCGAGGCGGTCCGCGCCTGGCGGTCACCGCTCGACGACCGGGCCTACCTGCCCACCTCCGGCATTCTCTGGGTCGGTGAGGTCGACGGCGCACCGCTCGCCCTGGTCGCCGCGGATGTTCCCGGTACGGGTTCCTCCTGGCTCCTCCAGGTCGCCGGGGAGGCCGGGCGCCACACCGTCACCCACGCCGTCGAGCACACCGATCCCGGCTACCTCATCTACTCCGATGTCCTTCCGGTGCACACCGACGCGGGTCGCCGCTACCTGGTCTCTGCCCGGGTCACCGACCTGAACGGTCCGGATGGCGAGGCGGTGACCATCGAGGGGGGCCTGAGCACCCCCGTGGCGGTGCCGGCCTGCTCCGCGGTCTCAATCACCGCCACGCTGCGCGCCACCGGGTCGCTGCCGCAGGGGCGCGCCACCGATCGTTTCCTCGACCTCGGCACCGGGCTGGACGCGCCGCGCGACCCGCTGGTACGCGACGAGTCCGGCTCCGGGCGGCAGGCCCTGGCCGGGTTGGACACCTGCGCGCTCGCCGGCGACGAGGGGCCGTTCGGCAGCATCCAACGCCAATTCGGGAGCCGAAAGTCGGCGAAATCGGTGCCGGCCTCCTGGCCGATGTCGGGGCTGAGCATCCAGACGGTTGGCGAGGGCACGCTCGGCGCCGGCCCGCCGGGTGAGGTGCAGCAGCTCACCTGGGAGGCGGCCGGCGACGAGATGACGGCGATGCTGTACCGGCCGACCGCCGGCGGCGCAGCGCTGATGTCGGCCGCCGACCCGGCCGCGCCGCTGCAGGCGTACGTCCTGCCGGTGGCTGGGCAGCGGCTGGGTGTGTTGAGCTGGCAGCCGACGCCGGAGGACTCGCTGTCGGTCCCGGCCGGCACGTCCCGCCTCGTTGACCGTCCGGGCCTGACGGTCCTGCCCCTGGCGGACGAGAAGGTCACCGTGAGTCTGGCGACCACCGAGGAGACCCACTACCGTTCCCTGCCCGCTCCCCAGTAACGCTTGGGTGGCGACGTCCGCCGGTTAGTGCCGGGGCGGCGACGTAAGCGGGGTAACGCCGGCGGCGGCGCCCGACGCGATGCCGCGGTGACGGGTGGGCGACGGCGGGTTGCCCGCCGTCGCCCACCCGCACCCTCACTTCGGGGCGGAGGCCTCCCGCGGCGTGACGATCGGCTCCACCTGGTCGGTGACCAGCTCCTTCTCGTTGCCGACGGCGCCGTTGTCGAGCCGGGAGATCCAGCCGGTGACGTCGCGGGCCACGTCCTGGGCGGTCAGGCCAAGGTCGGTGAGAATCTGGGCCCGGGTGCCGTACGGGTGCCAGTCGACCGGTACGCCCAGGTCCTTCACCGGCACCTCGACGTCGGCGTCCCGCATCGCCTGGGCGATGGCGTCGCCGACGCCGCCGGCCCGAACCCCGTCCTCCACGACGACCACGAGCCGATGCCCGGCGGCCAACTCCACCAGTTCGGCCGGGACCGGCCGGACCCAGCGCGGGTCAACCACGGTCACGCCGTAACCCTGCTCGCCGACCCGGGCGGCGACCTCCAGGCCGAGGCCCGCGAAGGAACCGACCGCGACCAGCAGCACGTCGGCGCGGGCCGACTCGGCGAGCACGTCCACCGGCCCGACCCGGCGCCGCGCCGGCAGGTCAGCGGCGACGGAACCGGTCGGGAAGCGGACGATGGTGGGAGCGTCGTCCACGGCGACCGCCTCGCGCAGCTCCTCGCGGAGGGTGGCGGCGTCCCGGGGGGCGGCGATCCGCAGGCCCGGCACCACCCCGAAGACGGACATGTCCCACATGCCGTAGTGGCTGGGCCCGTCCGGGCCGGTGATCCCGGCCCGGTCCAGCACGAAGGTCACCGGTAGCTTGTGCATCGCCACGTCCAACAGGACCTGGTCGAATGCCCGGTTGAGGAAGGTCGCGTAGACCGCGACCACCGGGTGCATACCGCCCAGCGCCAGCCCCGCCGCCGAGGTGGCGGCGTGCTGCTCGGCGATGCCCACGTCGTAGGTGCGCTCCGGGTACTTCCGGGCCAGCTTGGCGATGCCGGTCGGCTCGGCCATCGCAGCAGTGATTCCCACCACGTCCGGCCGCTCGTCGGCGATCGCCACCAGTTCCTCGGCGAAGACATGCGTCCACTTCACCGACGGCGCGGCGGTGGCCTTGCCGGTCTCGGTGTCGAAGGCACCGGGGCTGTGGAAACAGTCCGCCTCGTCGTCCTCGGCCGGGCGGTAGCCGTAGCCCTTGCGGGTGACCGCGTGCACGATCACCGGACCGCCGAAGGACTTCGCCGCGCGCAGCGCCCCCTCGACCGCCGCGATGTCGTGCCCGTCAACCGGACCGACGTACTTGATGCCGAGGTCCTCGAACATCGCCTGCGGCGCGACCGCGTCCTTGATGCCCCGCTTGACCGCGTGCAGCACCTCGTACATCGGCCGGCCGACCAGCGGGGTCGAGCCGAGCGCCTCCCGGACCGTGTCCAGTACCCGTTCGTAGCCGGGGTTCAGGCGCAGCGTCGAGAGGTGGTCGGCGAGCCCGCCGATGGTCGGCGAGTAGGAGCGACCGTTGTCGTTGACCACGATCACCAGCGGGTTTCGGGTGGTCGCGATGTTGTTCAACGCCTCCCAGCACATACCGCCGGTCAGCGCACCGTCGCCGACCACGGCCGCCACCGCCCGGGACTCGCCCCGCAGCGCGTACGCCTTGGCCAGCCCGTCGGCGTAGGAGAGGACGGTGGAGGCGTGCGAGTTCTCGATCAGGTCGTGCTCGCTCTCGGCCTGGCTCGGATAGCCGGCGAGCCCACCGCGCTGGCGCAGCTTGTCGAAGCCGCCCTGCCGGCCGGTGAGAATCTTGTGTACGTAGGCCTGGTGGCCGGTGTCGAACAGGATCCGGTCCCGGGGGGAGTCGAAGACCCGGTGCAGCCCGAGGGTCAGCTCCACCACCCCCAGGTTGGGGCCGATGTGCCCGCCGGTGCGGGAGACCTTGGCCACCAGAAAGTCACGGATCTCGGCGGCGAGGATGTCCAGCTGCTCGGTGGACATCCGCTTGATGTCCTGCGGACCGCTGACGGCGGCCAGCAGCCCCGGTTGGTTTGCCGGGTCCCGTTCAACACTCATGACCGGAGAGTCTATCGGCCGGGTGACAGCTCGCGGTCCGGTCGGGAGCCCCCGAACGGTCCGCGGGACACCAACAACGCTGAGCCGGTGGTCAGGCGTCGCTCCGCCGCTGGTACCGCAGGTCAGGCGTCGCTTCCCCGCCCGTGCGGCGAGGCGGGCGGCAGCAGCAGCCCCACCAGTTCCACGTGCTGGGTCATCGGAAAGAGGTCGAAGCCGCGCAGCGCGGCCAGCCGCCAGCCCAGCTCGGCGAAGCCGCGGACATCCCGGGCGAAGGCCGCCGGGTCACAGGCCACGTACGCCACCGCGCGCGCTCCGGCGGCGGCCACCGCCCGCACCACCCGGGCCCCGGCCCCGGAGCGGGGCGGATCGAGCACCACCAGGTCCACCGGCGCGATGCGGCGCCCCCGGTCCAGCACCGGGGCGACCCGGCCCGAGACGATGCCGACCTGCGGCAGGTCCCGCAGGTTCTCCCGGGCGGCGGCGATGCCGGCCCCGGCGGCCTCGACGAGGGTGACCCGACCGGTGACACCGACCCGCTCCGCCAGCGCGGCGGCGAAGAGGCCGGCCCCGCCGTACAGGTCCCAGGCGGTCTCCCCCGGCTGCGGGTCGAGCTGCGCCAGCACGGCGTTGACCAGGGTGTCCGCCGCCGCCGGGTGGACCTGCCAGAACGCCGACGGGGGCAGCGTCCACCGGCGGCCGACCGCCGCTTCGTGAACCCGTTCCGGCCCGCTCACCGGCCGCACCGCCCCGTCGGTGACCGCGGTCACGGTCACCTCCCCACCGGTCGAGGCGACCGACTCGACGGCGTCCGCGTCTGGCCACCGTACGGGGCCGAGCACCGGCAGTTGTTGAATCGCCGGGTGGGCGATCCGGCACCGGTCGATCGGCACCACCTCGTACGAGCGGTGCTTGAGCAGGCCGGCCCGACCGGCGCCGTCAACGGTGTAGCGCACCCGGGAACGCCAGCCCAGCGACCCGCCGGGCAGCGCCTCGACCTGGATACCCAGCGCGTCCAGTTCCCCGTCGGTCAACCCGCCCAGTCGGGTGAGTTGCTCGCGGATCACCCCCGCCTTCCAGGTCAGCTGCGCCTCGGGGGACACGTGTTGCAGGTCGCAGCCGCCGCAACGGCCGGGCTTCGCGTACGGGCAGGGGGGCTCGACCCGCTCCGGCGCGGCTGCCAGCACCGTCACCGCGTCGGCCCGGACGAACCCGCGGTGCACCTCGGTGACCTCGGCCACCACCCGCTCGCCGGGCAGCGCATGCCGGACGAAGACCACCTGGCCGGCGACCCGGGCGACGCAGTGCCCGCCCGGGGCCACCGCGCCGACGGTCAACTCGACCCGCTCGGCCTCCGCCAGCCCCTCGCCGCCGGTCACCGGCCACCTCCATCGGTCGGGTCCGGGCCGCTCCCGGGCGGCGGCGCGGGCACCGTTGACGGGCCGGCTGCCGGCTCCGGGCCGCCCGGCGGCGGCACCCGGGGGCCGCGGGCCGGTCCGCGGCTGAGCGTCTCGTCCAGCCGGTCCAGATCCTTGCCCTCGGTCGAGACGAGCTGCCACGGCACGCTGGTGACCATCACTCCCGGTTCGAAGAGCAGCCGACCCTTGAGCCGCAGTGCGCTCTGGTTGTGCAAGAGGTTCTCCCACCAGTGGCCGACCACGTACTCGGGGATGAAGACGGTGACCACGTCGCGGGGCGAGGACCGACGGATGCCGGCCACGTAGTCGAGGATCGGTCGGGTGATCTCCCGGTACGGCGAGTCGATCACGGTCAGTGCGACCGGCACGTCCCGCCGTTCCCACTCGGCCTGCAACCGGCGGGTGTCCTTGTCGTCGACGTTCACCGTCACCGCGGTCAGACTGTCCGGCCGGGTGACCTGCGCGTAGGCGATCGCCCGCAGGGTCGGCTGGTGCACCTTGCTGACCAGTACGACCGCGTGGTTGCGGGCCGGTTTCACCGGCCGCCCCTCGTCGGGGGTGAGCTCGACGGCCACCCGGTCGTAGTGCCGCCGGATCCCCAGCATCACCAGGTAGATCATGACCATCGCGGCGATGGCGATCCACGCGCCGAGTAGGAACTTCGTGACGACCACGATCACCAGTACGGTGGCGGTCATCGCCATCCCGAAGCTGTTGATCGCCCGGGAGCGGATCATCTGCCGGCGGACCTGCTGGTCGCGTTCGACCCGGAGGTAGCGGTTCCAGTGCCGGATCATGCCGGCCTGGGACAGGGTGAACGAGACGAAGACGCCGACGATGTAGAGCTGGATCAGCTTGGTCACCTCGGCCTGGAAACCGATGATCAGCACGATCGCGAAACCGGCCAGGAACAGGATGCCGTTGGAGAACGCGAGCCGGTCCCCCCGGGTGTGTAGCTGCCGGGGCAGGTAGCGGTCCTGGGCGAGGATCGACCCCAACACCGGGAAGCCGGTGAACGCGGTGTTCGCGGCCAGGAAGAGGATCAGGGCGGTGACGCCGACGACCACGAACAGCAGCAGCGAACCGGAGCCGAAGATGGTCTCGCCGAGCTGTGCGGTGACGGTCTTCTGCACGTACCCGGCGGGGCCGCCGACGATCTGCCGGGCCGGGTCCTCCACGAACTGCAGGCCGGTCAGCCGGGCCAGCCAGACGATGCCGACCAGCATGGTCACCGCCACCGCGCCGAGCATGAGCAGGGTGGTCGCCGCGTTGCGGCTCTTCGGTGCCCGGAAGGCGGGCACCCCGTTGGAGATCGTCTCGACGCCGGTGAGCGCAGCGCAGCCGGAGGAGAAGCTCCGGAGCAGCAGGAACGCCATCGCCCACCCGGTCGTGTCGCTCCACTCGGCGGCGATGACCAGGTCCGCGCTGGGAGCACGCAGGTCGTGGCCGAGCAGCACCACCCGGACCAGCCCGGTGAGGATCATGCCGACAATAACGATCATGAAGCCGTAGGTGGGGATGGCGAAGGTGGTGCCAGACTCCTTGATTCCCCGCAGGTTGACGGCGGCGAGCAGCACCACCGCGGCGACGGCCACCGCCACCTTGTGGGTGGCCACGAAAGGGATCACCGCGCCCAGGTTCGCCACCCCGGACGCGACCGAAACCGCGACGGTCAACACGTAGTCGACCAGGAGGGCGCTGGCCACGCCGACACCGGCGCGGCGCCCCAGGTTGACCGTGGCCACCTCGTAGTCGCCGCCGCCGGACGGGTAGGCGTACACGTTCTGCCGGTAGCTCGCCACGACGGCGAGCATCACCACGACCACCCCCAGGGCGATCCACGGCGAGAAGACGAACGCCGAGGCCCCGGCGAACGAGAGCATCAGCAGGATCTCGTCCGGGGCGTACGCCACGCTGGAGAGCGCGTCGGAGGCGAAAACGGGCAGGGCGATGCGCTTGGGCAGCAGGGTGTGCTGGAGTCGGTCAGACCGGAACGGTCGACCGACGAGCAGTCGCTTCACCAGCGAGGCGGGTCGGGCCACAACCGCCAAGCGTACGACCCTCGGCCACGCCCACGCCCGGGTGGCCGGAGACCGGGGGGTGTACACACGGAGTACCGTCGGTCCGCGTCCGCCCCCGGGGACGTGACAGGCTCGTCCAACAGCCGCAACGGCTGGTGCAGGCGGATGTTGAGGAGGGGCACGGTGCATGTGGTGATCATGGGCTGTGGGCGGGTCGGAGCGACCCTCGCGCACGGTCTGGAGGCCCGCGGGCACTCGGTAGCGGTCGTCGACCAGGATGCCGACGCCTTCCGCCGACTCGGCCCGGACTTCGCCGGCATCACGGTGACCGGTGCCGGCTTCGACGGGGAGGTACTCCGGCAGGCCGGCATCCACCGGGCGGACGCGTTCGCGGCCGTCTCCAGCGGCGACAACTCCAACATCATCTCCGCCCGGCTCGCGCGGGAGACCTTCGGGGTCACCCGCGTCGCGGCGCGCATCTACGACCCGCGACGGGCCCAGGTCTACGAGCGCCTCGGCATCCCGACGGTGGCCACCGTCCGGTGGACCGCCGACCGGATGCTGCGGCACCTGGTGCCGGACGGCAACGAGGCGTTGTTCCGGGACCCGACGAGCACCGTCTCGATCGTGGAGGTGCCGGTGCACAAGGACTGGGTCGGCCGGTCGGTGCTGGCGCTGGAGAAGACAACCGGCGCCCGGGTGGCGTACCTCACCCGGTTCGGGATCGGCACGTTGCCGACGCCGAGCACCGTCGTGCAGGAGGGGGACCAGATCTTCATGCTGGTAACCGACGACATCGTCAATGCGGTCACGTCAGCGGCGGCGCAGCCGCGGGAAGGGGGGCAGTGACCATGCGGGTCGCCATCGCCGGCGCCGGGAACGTGGGCCGCTCCATCGCCCAGGAGCTGATCGAGAACGGCCACCAGGTGACGCTGATCGAGCGGCAGCCCACGATGCTCCGGCCCGACCGGGTGCCGGACGCGGAGTGGGTGCTGGCCGACGCCTGTGAGCTGACCAACCTGGAGGAGGCCGAGCTGGCCAACCGCGACGTGGTGGTCGCCGCCACCGGGGACGACAAGGTCAACCTGGTGGTCTCACTGCTGGCCAAGACCGAGTTCGCGGTGCCCCGGGTGGTCGCCCGGATCAACCGGGCCGAGAACGAGTGGCTCTTCACCGAGCAGTGGGGGGTGGACGTGGCGGTCAGCAAGCCGCGGGTGATGGCCGCCCTGGTGGAGGAGGCGGTGACCGTCGGCGACCTGGTCCGGCTGATGACCTTCCGGCAGGGGGAGGCGAACCTGGTCGAGATCACGCTGCCGACGAGCGCCCCGTACGTCGGTCATCCGCTGCGGGAGGTGCCCCTCCCCCGCGACGCGGCACTGGTGGCGATCCTGCGTGGCAAGCGGGTGCTGGTGCCCAGCCCGGACGACCCGATCGAGGCCGGCGACGAGCTGATCTTCGTCTGTACGGCGGAGGTGGAGGACTCCGTCCGGACGGTGGTGCTCGGCCCGGACAGCGTCGAACGCACCCGCAAGGCCTGCTGAGCCCCGCGGCCGGCCGTTACTCGACCGGGGGCGTCTGGGGGGCGTGCGGGTGGTGCCGGGTCACCCGGCGCACCGTCCAGACCGTGATCAGCAGGAGCAGCACGTACGGCGGGTAACCGAGCACGAGCCGGGCGATGCCGAGCGCGGTGTCCTGGTGGGCGAGGTAGAGCCCGGCCTGAACCCCCACCTTCGCCAGCCAGACCACCCCCCAGAGCACGGTCAGCCGGGTGAAGGTCCGCACCAGGATTGGATCCTGACGCCAGTCGGAGGCGCCCTTGGCCACCAGGACCGACCAGATCCAGCCGACCAGGGGCTGCCGGATCGCCCCCGAAACGAGCAGCACCACGCCGTAGCCGATGCCGTAGAGGATGCCGGGCAGGTAGAAGTCCCGCTCATCACCGGTGCGCCAGGCGATCGCCGCGCCGATCGCGATGCCGAACAGCCCGTTCACCGCGTGCCGCACCGGCCGCCGTTGGGCCAGCCGCAGCACCGCGATGAACACCGCGACCGCCACCGCGGCGACCACCGCCGGGCGCAACTCACCGAGGATGTTGGCGACCACGAAGACGACCACCGGGATGCTGGACTCCAACAACCCGCGCCAGCCCCCCAGCTGGTCGGCCATCTGCTCGGCGATCGTCGGGAGCGGTTCCTCCTCCCCCGTGCCCGGCTGCGCCGTCGGGCGCTGTCCCGTCGTCACTTCGGCGGCTCCAACTCGTAGTACGGGTTGTAGATGACCTTACGGTCACCTCGGATGGCGACCCGACCCCGTGCGGTCAGGTGCCGGCCCGGTTCGATGCCGGCGATGTGCCGCCGGCCCAGCCACACCAGGGTCACCACGTCGCTGCCGTCGTACAGGTCCGCTTCCAACGTCGGCTGGTTGATCCGCGGCGTGTAGACCACAGTGCGGAGCCGGCCGGAGACCGCGACCAGCTGGCCTCGGCAGCACTGGCGGGCCGGCACGCCGCCGTGCTCGGCGCTCTCCCGGAGCAGCTCCTGCGCCTCGATCTCCGCCTCGCTGGCGGTGAGCCGACGCAACACGCGCCGCAGCGAACCCCGTCGCTCGTCGGTCGACATGACCTCCGCGTCACCCTTTCCGGGCTGGGCCGACCGGGGGCCGGCGGTGGAGCGGCCCACCGCACGCCGGGACCGCCCCGCCAGCGTACTTCGACGGAGTGGACCCCAGCGGTCGGTGGAGCGCCGTCAGGCCTGCGGGGTCGGCTTCGGCTCGGCGGCAGAGCCCACGGCCGCCTGTTGCCCGGCCGCCTCTTCCGCGGCCTCCCGGGGCAGGCGCAGGGGCAGCGGCTCCCGCACCGGCCGGGCCTCCTGCCCCCGGTCAACGACGAGGCCCTCCAGACAGGCGGTCAGCGGGCCGGCCGCATCCGGCTCGGTCGCCGCCGCGCCCTGATAGACGGCCCGGACCATCCAGCGCGGCCCGTCGATGCCGACGAACCGCAGGTCGGTACGGCCGTCCTGGGTAGGGACCTGCGCCCGTAGCTCGACGCCGTACCCACCCGTGACCTCCTCGGTGGTGGCGCCGTCGTTGGACAGGGACTGGTGGATCTCCTCGCGTACCTCGTCCCAGATGCCCGCGCTACGCGGGGCGGCGAAGACCCCGAGCTGAAGCGCGCTCTGCCCGTGCACGAGCACCACCTGCTGGACGGCGCCCTGCTGGTCGGCCTGCACCCGCACCTCGACCCCGCCGACGGCGGGAATCTGCAGGCTCCCCAGGTCGAGCCGCTGCACCCCGGACGGCGCCTCGGTCACGTCGTACGGGCCGGGGGCCGGCGCTGCCGAATTCGTCGCTTCGGGCGCGTCCTGGGCCTCGGGCCGCTCGTCGCGCGGGCGCCGTTCGGCACCGGCCCGCTTTCGGGAGAAGATCACTGCGTACACCCTCCGCTGTTCACGCTCTTCACGCCCACCCTGTCACTTTCCTTCGCTACCGGCGACGCGTCCGCTCCGGGTGTCACGACACCTCCGGCACCGGCTGCCGGCCGTCGGTCGCCCCGGGGGCCGATCCCAGGCCGGCGTGACCGCCGGTGGAGCCGTGCCCGCCGGCGCCCCGCTGGGACGCGGGCAGCTCCGCCGCCAGCTGGAACCCCGCCCGGGCCACCCGCTGCACGACCAGCTGCGCGATGCGGTCACCGCGAGCGATCCGCGCCACTGCCTCCCGATCATGGTTGATCAGGTTGACCAGAATCTCACCCCGGTAGCCGGCGTCGACCGTACCGGGCGCGTTGAGCACGGTCACGCCGAGCCGGGCCGCCAGACCCGAACGGGGGTGTACCAGCCCCACGTACCCCTCGGGCAGCGCGATGGCCACCCCGGTCGGCACCAGGGCCCGGCCGCCGGGGGGCAACTCCACATCCACGGCGGCCACCAGGTCCGCCCCCGCGTCGCCGGGATGGGCGTACGCGGGGAGCGGCAGCCCCGGGTCGAGCTGCCGCACAGGCACGGGTACGAAATCGGTCACGGTTCCCTCTTCCCTCCGGTTCCTGAGTGACCTGCCCATCCTGCCCGGTACTCCCCGCGGCGCGCGCCGTACCCTTCATCTCGTGCGCGTCTCCTCGTCCCCGGCTGCCCGCTACACCGAACGGCTGGATCTGCCGTGGTGGCTCTGGCTCGGCGGATTCGCCGCGGCCGGGCTACTCGCCACGGAAATCTGGCTGGGCGCGTCGGGCATCCGGTCGTGGCTGCCGTTCGCGCTGCTGCTGCCGGCGTGCCTGGCGAGCCTGCTCTGGCTGGGCCGGATCCGGGTGGCGGTTGACGACGGCGAGTTGCGGGTGGACGACGCGCGGCTGCCGGCCCGGTTCGTCGCCGATGTCATCCCGTTGGATGCCGCCGGGCGACGCGAGGTGCTCGGTGTCGGCGCGGACCCACTGGCGTTCGTGATCCAACGGCCGTGGATCCCCGGCGCCGTGCAGGTGGTGCTCGACGACCCGGCTGACCCGACCCCGTTCTGGGTGATCAGCACCCGGCGGCCGGTGACGCTGGCGGAGGCGATCCTCGCCGCCCGAGATACGGCCGACACCGTTCAGGGCTGAGTCGGCCGGGCTCAGCCGGCTGCCGGCGGCTCCCGGGACAGGGCTGCCCCCGACAGCTGGGACTCCCGGCGGGGTCAGGGGGTGCCCCAGCCCGGCGGCGGAGATCAGCGCGGAGGACATCGGCCATCGCTCGGGTGGCCCGTCGGTTGAGGTAGCTCACGGCAGGCCGCGGCGCCCAGCACCGCGCGCACTCCCACGCCCGGCCGCCTCGGGTTGATCCCGCGCTGCCCGGACCAGGAGACGACGAGCGCCGCCCTCGGCTGGAACAGGTCGCGAAGCCCGCGGGTCCGGGCCTGCCCAACCAGGCGACCGAGGAGTTATCCCCGCCGAGCCGGCGGGGACATCGTCGGCGGCCAGCTCCGCGACGGTGGCACCGAGGCCGGCGGCGTCACCGACCGGTTCGCCAACGACGCGGTCCGGCTCGGGGCCGCCACACGACGACCGGGGGGGGTGCGGCGGCCCCAACACAGAGCCGCCGCCAGTAGTGCGATTCGCGTCCCGGTCAGACGCACTCACGGCAGATGAGGTCACCGTTGCGCTGGGCCGCCAACTGGCTGCGGTGGTGCACCAGGAAGCAACGCCCGCAACGGAACTCGTCCTGCTGCATCGGCAGCACCTTGACCGTCAGCTCCTCATCGGCCAGGTCGGCGCCGGGCAGCTCGAAGCTCTCCGCCACCTCGGCCTCGTCCACGTCCACGGCGCCCGACTGTGAGTCGACGCGCCGGGCCTTCAGCTCTTCCAGGCTGTCCTCGCCGAGGTCGACCTCGTCGCGACGCGGGGCGTCGTAGTCGGTGGCCATCGGTTCACTCTCCCATATCGATGTTGTCGCTTCCGGTTGTAACGCCGGACGACGTTGTTTCGGTCCCGCTGGGCGGCCACCACTTGTGTCGTTCACCCGACCCGGCATGAGTCGGGTCGACGCCGCCAGGAAACTCCCCAGCGAGCGCGGTACCTTACCTCCACCGCGGGCGTGGAATGTATACCGCCCTCGTGGAAGAGATGTACGCCTCCGCACGGGAAGTTGTTCCCAATGTGACTCAGGCGACATGAAGATAGGGGTAGTACTACCCCGTTCCATGCCGGCGCGCCGGCATGTCCGGCTGTTTCCACGCCGCCGCCGGACAACCGTTAACCTCAGCGGCGTACCGGACGGCCGTTCGGGCGCTTCGCCCCCGCTGACGACCGTCGCCTTCCTGCGTCCCGGGAGCACCTTGATGAGCTTTGCGCGAGTGCGGGCACTCGTCGTCGTCGCCCTGTTGGCGATCTTGGCGCTGATCTTCACCGTTGTCGCCCTCGTCCGGGACACGCAGAGCGACGCGGGGCTCGGCGCCGGCTGCCAGAAGGGCTGGCCGAAGGCGGACGTCACCCTCCGCGAACCGGCCGAGGTAAAGATCAAGGTACTCAATGGGACCGACCAGGTGGGCCTCGCCGGCAAGATCTCCGACGACTTCCGGAATCGGAAGTTCCAGGTCGAGGAGACCGGCGACGCGGCGAAGACTGACGACATCGCGGTCCTGCGGTACGGCCCGAAGGGCGTTGGTTCGGCGCACCTACTGCGGGCCTACTTCCTGAACAACGCCGCGGCCGAGTACGACCCGGAGCGCGCCGACGCCACCGTGGACATCATCCTGGGCAGCGCCTTCCAGCAGCTTGCCACCACAACCGAGGTCAACCAGTCCCTCGGTGATCTCGGGGCACCGGTGGCGCCGCCGGACACCTGCCCGGTCCAGGAGGAGTGACCGGAACGGCCCGCAGAGCGGCTCAGGGGCCGCCGGCGGCGTCGAGGTCAGCCAGCCGGTCGTGCAGCGGCGCGAAGAGCCCCGGGGGCGCGGCGATCACCAGATCCGGCCCGGCCGCCGCGCCGGCCAGCCCGCCGATCCGCAGTCCGGCCTCGGTGGCCACCAGGCCTCCCGCGGCGAGGTCCCAGGCGGCCAGCCCCTTCTCGTAGTAGGCGTCCACCCGCCCCTCGGCGGCGAGACAGAGGTCGAGGGCCGCCGCGCCAAACCGACGGATGTCGCGGAGGTGCGGAATCAACTCGGCCAGCACGCGGGCTTGGTGCTCCCGGCGGCGCGGGTCGTAGCCGAAGCCGGTGGCCACCAGTGCCTGGCCCAGATCTGGCTCGGTGGAGCACCGCAACCGTTGACCGTCCCGCCAGGCGCCGTTACCGATGGTCGCGGTCCACTCCTCGCCGGTGACGACATTGCGTACCACCCCGGCGACCACCACCCCGTCGACCTCGGCGGCGAGCGAGACCGCGCTGTGCGGGATGCGGTACAGGTAGTTGACGGTGCCGTCGATGGGATCCACGATCCACCGGACGGCGCCACCGGCGCCCACTTCCCCGTACTCCTCACCCAACACGGCGTCCCCCGGCCGGAGCCGGCGCAGCGCATCGTGCACCTGCTGCTCCACCGCCCGATCGGCCGCGGTCACCACGTCGGTGACGGTGGTCTTGGTCGCGGCCACCGAGACACCCTGGCTGCGCATCCGGAGCGCCGTCGCGGCGGCCTCCCGCGCCACCTGGACCGCGATCTCCAGTAGTTCCCGCGGCTCCGGTACCGAGCGGATCATTCTCGTCCCCTTCCCGCACGACCGGGGTGGTCGCGGGCATATGCGGGTATCATCCTTTCAAAGTCCACATCCGCGCGAATTCGACGGTCCGATCGGTGGTCCGGCGTGCGCCGCCGAATGATCGCCGTGGACAGCGTTACAATTCACCCTGCCCACGCGCCACGGACCGCCTTAACCGGCTGGCCCGCGACTCGGGGGTCCTCAACGACTCGCCCGGCACCGCGCTCCGACCCACGCCGGACGACCCTGCCGTGCTCGCTCTTCGCCACCGGAAGGTCATTCGTGACAGAACCCCGCCAGACCGGCGCCGACGTTCGCTCGCTCACCGACACCTTGATCGCCCATGCCCAGAGCGCCGGCGGTCAGCTCACGTCGGCACAGCTCGCGCGCACTGTCGAGTCAGCCGAGGTGACTCCGGCCCAGGCCAAGAAGATCCTCCGGGCGCTCTCGGAGGCGGGGGTGACCGTCGTGGTAGACGGTTCGGCCAGCACCACCCCACGCCGTCGGGTGGCCGCCGCCCGGTCAACCACCCCAGCATCCCGGGCCACCACCGCCAAGACCACCAAGAAGGCCGCCACGCCCACTTCGAAGGCGGCCCCGGCCCCGGCCGGGGCCGAGGCACCGGCCCCGGCGCCGCGAAAGGCCACCGCCCGCAAGGCGGCTGGCGCTGCGGCCGACGGCGCCAAGGCCACGCCGGCGAAGAAGGCCACCCGGGCCACCAAGGCGACCGTGGCCGCGGCGACCGGCCCGGCGAAGGCCACGACGAAGACCGCGAAGGCCACGAAGGGCGGAGCTGCCGGCGAGGTCAACGCGGAGGAGTTGGCCGCTGAGATCGAAGACGTGGTGGTTGACGAGCCGGCGGAGCTGACCCAGGCCGCCGAGACCGACGCGGCGAACTCCGCCACCGACACCGACTTCGAGTGGGACGACGAGGAGTCCGAGGCCCTCAAGCAGGCCCGCCGGGACGCGGAGCTGACCGCCTCCGCCGACTCCGTCCGGGCGTACCTGAAGCAGATCGGCAAGGTCCCGCTCCTCAACGCCGAGCAGGAGGTCGAGCTCGCCAAGCGGATCGAGGCCGGCCTCTACGCCACCGAGCAGCTGCGCGCTTCGGATGAGGGCGACGAGAAGTTCAACCGCGACATGCAGCGCGACATGATGTGGATCTCGCGGGACGGGGAGCGGGCAAAGAACCACCTCCTGGAGGCGAACCTCCGCCTGGTGGTGTCGCTCGCCAAGCGCTACACCGGCCGCGGGATGGCTTTCCTCGACCTGATCCAGGAGGGCAACCTCGGCCTGATCCGCGCCGTCGAGAAGTTCGACTACACCAAGGGCTACAAGTTCTCCACCTACGCCACCTGGTGGATCCGCCAGGCCATCACCCGCGCCATGGCCGACCAGGCCCGCACCATCCGCATCCCGGTACACATGGTCGAGGTGATCAACAAGCTCGGCCGGATCCAGCGCGAGCTACTCCAGGATCTGGGCCGCGAGCCCACCCCGGAGGAGCTCGCGAAGGAGATGGATATCACACCGGAGAAGGTGCTGGAGATCCAGCAGTATGCCCGGGAGCCGATCTCGCTCGACCAGACCATCGGCGACGAGGGCGACAGCCAGCTCGGTGACTTCATTGAGGACTCGGAGGCCGTGGTCGCCGTTGACGCGGTGTCGTTCTCGCTCCTCCAGGATCAGCTTCAGCAGGTGCTGCAGACATTGTCCGAGCGCGAGGCCGGGGTGGTCCGCCTCCGGTTCGGTCTGACCGATGGTCAGCCGCGCACGCTGGACGAAATCGGCCAGGTTTACGGGGTGACCCGAGAGCGCATCCGGCAGATCGAGTCCAAGACGATGTCCAAACTGCGCCACCCGTCCCGATCACAAGTTCTCCGGGACTATCTGGACTAGGGGCCGGCTGGGGCCGAGTCCGCGCCAGACTCCACGGCAGATACCACTAAGCGTGTCAGTTTCAGCACTCTCCGCGCAACCCCATTCGTTGGTCGGATGGTTGCCCGATTGTGATCGTTGACGTGGCACCCTTGGTGCAGGGACGCTGTCGGAGTCAGGTGTGACCTCGGTCCCCCGCGGGCACACAGGGAACGCGCGCCCTGATCAGGGTGTTGCACGATAGGTGAGCAACGACCGAAGAGAGTGTTCATCGGTGACGACCAGAGGAGGAAGGCGATGACCCCGACCCTCACGCCGCCGCCCGAGACGGTGAGCCCCCCGGCCGCCGATGAACGGTGCGACCGCTGCAATGCTGCCGGCAAGCTCCGCATTACCCTTGCTGGCGGCGGGGAATTGGTATTTTGCGGACATCACGCGAACAAGTACGCGGAGGATCTCGTCAAGATCACTGTGCGGTACGCGGCGGACCCGGAGTTCAGCTGGCGTGGCGCCGATCTGATGACCAACTGAGGATCCGCTACTGAGCATGAAGCCGGCCGGGCCCAGAAGGCCCGGCCGGCTTCGTCGTCTCCGACGCGTCAGAGGGTCTGGACGGTGGCGATCCGCTCCTCCAACTGCTCAATCGTCGCCTGGGCGCTCGGCGGACCACCGCAGCGGCGGCGAAGCTCCGCATGGATCTTGCCGTGCGGCTGGCCGGTGTGGTGATGCCGGGCAGCCACCAGGGCGTTCAACTGTCGGCGCAGCGCCACCCGGCGCTGCGCCGCACTCATCGGCGCCGGCGGGGCGGCAGCGGTCGCCGCGGCCGGCTCCGCCGGCCGTGCGGTGCCCCGGCGTCGCGACGCGGCGAGCTGCTCTGCCTGCCGCTTGGACAGCAGCATGGCCACCTGATCGGCGGTGAGCAGACCGGGCAGCCCGAGGTACTCCTCCTCCTCCGGCGTACCGGCCTGAGCGGCGGTGCCGAAGGAAGCGCCGTCAAAGATCACCTGATCCAGCTCGGCGGTCGCGGAGAGCGCGGCGAACCGCTTCTCCAGCTCACCGCTGGCCTGGTCGTCCCGCTGGGCGCGCTCCAGCAGGTCGTCGTCGAAGCCCTCCTGGTCCTTCGGCTTGCCCAGCACGTGATCCCGCTCCGCTTCCATCTCGCTGGCGAGGCCGAGCAGGTGCGGGACGCTGGGCAGGAAGACCGACGCCGTCTCCCCCGGCTGGCGGGCCCGGACGAACCGCCCGATGGCCTGGGCGAAGTAGAGCGGGGTGCTGGCGCTGGTGGCGTAGACGCCGACGGCGAGCCGCGGGATGTCCACCCCTTCGGAGACCATCCGGACCGCCACCAGCCAACGCTGCTGCGCCGTCGCGAACGTCGCGATCCGGTCCGAGGCGCCCGCGTCGTCGGAGAGCACCACGGCGGCCTTCTCCCCGGTCACCTGCTCGATGAGCTTCGCGTACGACCGGGCGGCCTGCTGGTCACTGGCGATCACCAGCCCAGCGGCGTCGGGCATCCCGGCGTTACGCAGCACGGTCAGCCGGGCATCCGCCGCCCGCAGCACCTGCGGCATCCAGTCCCCGGCCGGGTCGAGCGCGGTCCGCCACGCCTGCGCGATCAGGTCCTGGGTCATCGGCTCCCCGAGCCGGGCGGCCAGCTCCTCACCGGCGTTCGTGCGCCACCGGGTCTCCCCCGAGTAGGCCAGGAAGAGCACCGGACGTACCACGCCGTCGTGCAGCGCGTCGGCGTAGCCGTAGACGGAGTCGGCGCGGGACCGCAGGAGGCCGTCCCCGCCCCGCTCGTAGCTGACGAACGGGATCGGGTTGTCGTCGGAGCGAAACGGGGTGCCGGTGAGCATGAGCCGGCGCTCCGCGCCCTCGAAGGCCGCCTGCACCCCGTCCCCCCAGGTCCGGGAGTCGCCGGCGTGGTGAATCTCGTCGAGGACGACCAGGGTGCGCCGGGTCAGGGTGCGCCGCCGGTGCACCTGCGGCGCCATCCCTACCTGGGCGTAGGTGACCACGGCCCCGTGGAAGTCGGCCGACGAGTGCAGATCCGCGTTCCGGAACGCCGCGTCGAGCTGGATGCCGACCCGGGCGGCAGCCTGCGCCCACTGGGTCTTGAGGTGCTCGGTCGGGGCGACCACGGTGATCGCCTCGATGCTGCCGTCGGCGAGCAGCTCGGCGGCGACCCGAAGGGCGAACGTGGTTTTACCGGCCCCCGGCGTGGCCACCGCGGTGAAGTCCGGCTCCCGCCGACGTAGGTACTCCACCAGCGCCCGGCGCTGCCAGGCGCGCAGGGCTGGGAACGTCTCGAGCGTTGGCGTCCGGGCTGCCACGCGAAGCTCCTCTCACCGCCGGCGGGACGGCCCCGACCGAGGATCGCGGGTTATGAACGCACGCCCCTGAGCCGTACCGGCATCGGCGCCGCCGCCGCCCATGAAGACGCCCCCGCGCGCAGTGCCGCGAGGGCCGGCGCCCAGCATAACCAGCGAGCGCCGTACGCCCCACTCGACGCCACGAGTCAACGCAGGGGGACAGAGCGGCGGGTACCGCCACAGCTCACGCAGGCGGCGGACCAGCCTGCGGTCGGCTCACTCGCGCATTGACTCGTAGATCTCCTTGCACTTGGGGCAGACCGGTGAGCCCGGTTTGGCCGACTTGGTGACCGGGAACGTCTCGCCACAGAGCGCCACGACGTGGGTGCCCATCACGGCACTCTCGGCGATCTTCTCTTTGCGCACGTAATGGAACATCTCGGGACCGGTGTCGGCGTCCTTCACCTCGGGACGCTCGAGAACCTGTGTGCTCACTTCCATACCTCCACCCGCCAAGTCTGGCAGGTCACCCTTTGCCCGGTCTACTTCGAGCCCGACTGACCGACGCCGTACGGTTGGGCACCGTGACCACCTTTCACCTCCGACACGGCGCCGACGTCGCCGACGCGCTCCGCGTCGGCCGTCCCGTGGTAGCGCTCGAGAGCACAATCGTCTCGCACGGCCTACCCCAGCCGGACAACCTCCGGGTGGCCCGCGAGATCGAACAAACCGTTCGAGACGCCGGCGCGGTACCGGCCACCATCGGCATGGTCGCCGGCCAGCTCGTGGTCGGCCTCGACGATGCCGAGCTGACCCGCCTCGCCACCGTTGACAATGTGGCCAAGCTCTCCGTACGCGATCTCGCCGTGGCGGCCGCGACCGGCGCGGACGGCGCCACGACCGTGGCCGCAACCAGCGCGGTGGCCGCGGCGGCGGGGATCCGGGTGTTCGCCACCGGCGGCCTTGGCGGCGTGCACCGCGAGGCGGCCCAGAGCTTCGACGAGTCCGCCGACCTGACGACCCTGGCCCGTACGCCGATCGCCGTGGTCTGCGCCGGAGTAAAGTCGATTCTCGACTTGGGCGCCACGTTGGAACGCCTGGAGACACTCGGGGTCGGGGTGGTCGGCTACCGCACCCGCCGTTTCCCCGGCTTCTACCTCACCGACGGCGGCTTCGACCTGGACTGGTCGGTCGACTCGCCGGAACAGGTGGCGGGGGCGCTCGCCGCCCGGGAGCAGCACGGGTTGCACTCCGGCGGCCTGGTCGTGGCCAACCCGCTGCCCACCGACGAGCAGCTCGACCCGGCGCTACACGATCGCACCCTGGCCGAAGGGCTGGCACTGTTGCGGCGGGAGGGGATCACCGGCAAGGCGGTGACCCCGTTCCTGCTGGCGCACTTCCACTCCGCGACCGAGGGTGCCAGCCTCACGGTGAACATCCGGATCATCCTGCGCAACGCCGACCTCGCCGCCCGGATCGCGGTTGCGTCGGCTGCCCGGCAGGCATGACGCCACCCCGGGTGGTCGTCGTCGGCGACCTGATCACCGACGTGGTGGCGGTGCTGGCCGGGCCGCTGATAACCGGTTCGGACACGCCGGCCGAGATCCGGTTCACCGGGGGCGGCCAGGCGGCGAACACCGCGGCCTGGCTGGGCGCGTTGGGCATGCCGGTGACGTTGGTCGGGGCGGTGGGCGACGACGGTCCCGGCCGGGACCGGGTCGCCGAGTTGGAGCGCGGCGGGGTCGAGTGCGCGGTCACCCGGGTGCCCGAGGTCCCCACCGGAACGGTCCTGGTGCTGGCCACCAGCGACGAACGCACGATGGTCACCGAGCGGGGGGCGAACCTGTGGCTTTCGCCGGCGGCGGTGGACGCCGCTCTTGACGTTGCGCCGGACGCCGGCCATCTACACCTGTCCGGTTACACCCTGCTGGATGCCGGGTCCCGGCCGGCCGGGCTCCGCGCGTTGGCCGCGGCCCGCGAACGGGGGCTCTCGATCAGCGTGGACGCGGCCAGTGCGGCACCGCTGCGGCGGGTCGGCGCGGCGGCCTTCCTGAGCTGGGTACGCGGCATCGACCTGCTCCTGGTCAACGCCGCCGAGGCCCGAGTGCTGGCGGGCGGGCTCGACCCGGCGGCGCAGGGGCGGGTGCTCTCCGCCTCGGCCCGGCGGGTGGTGGTCAAACGGGGGGCGGCCGGCGCGGTCTGGGTGGACCGGGACGCCATGGTCGCGGTGACCCCGACTCGCCGGATGACGGTGGTCGATCCCACCGGGGCCGGTGACGCGTTCGCCGCCGGCCTGCTCTCCACCTGGCTGACCGGGGCGGCCCCAGAGGCGGTGCTGCAGCGGGCCGGTGACCTGGGCGCGTCGGCGGTCGGTCAGGTGGGGGCCCGACCACCGACCTGACGCCCGGTCACTGCTCGACGTCGATGACGTTGCGCGGCTGTTCCTCGGCGGTGAGGCTCGTCGGCGCCGGGTCCGCCAAGGAGCGGGACCGGGGCCGGAACCGGCCGCCGAGGCGGTGCTTCTCCTTCGGCGGCCGGTCGTTGGCCAGCAGCACGGCCACCCACGGGATCAGGATCATGCCCAGGCCGGCCAGGGGCAGCCAGAGCCAGAGCATGGGGGCCTCCACGCCGACCAGGATCGCGCCGACGATCAGACACACCACTCGGACGCCCATCATCAGCACGTACCGCTTCTGGCGGCTGGTTAGCTGATCGTCCTGGCTGCGCGGGGCGTCGGTGATCAGGATCGGCTGGTACGCCGGACGCTTCACCACGGACCTCCTCGGGGATCCCCCTCATCCTGTCACCTCACCCTCCGGCCACGGGAGGTCGCCGTCAACCTCGCTTCCCGGCCCGGCGAGGACCGGTGGGTTCCGGCGCCCGGCCCTGACCTGCCTCGCCGGCCACCCCCGCCGCCGGCTCGATCGGCCCACGGTCGGTCCCCCGCCGTGATTCATCCCGCACACCGCATCACTGTGAGGTTAGCCTGTGCTAACTTCACCGGGTTAGTCTCCGCCGACCTGTCGGGTGAATGAGGTTCGTCGTGTCTGCACTGTTCCGCCGGTCCACTGCGACGTTCGTCGCGACCGGACTACTCTCCGTCGGCCTGGTCGCCTGCGGGTCCGGTGCGGATGACACCGACCCCGGCGAGCCCAACGACAAGATCATCACCGTCTACAGCGGGCGGAACGAGAAGCTCGTCAAGCCGCTGCTGGAGAAGTTCACCGAGCAGACCGGCATCGAGATCCGGCCCCGATACGCCACCACCGCCCAGTTGGCGGCGCAGCTCGTCGAGGAGGGCGACCGGTCCCCGGCCGACATCTTCTTCGCCCAGGACGCCGGCGCCCTCGGCACCGTGGCCAAACAGGACATGTTCGCCACGCTGCCGGAGACCAGCACCGACCAGGTCACCGAGACCTACCGGGCGCGCAGCGGCCAGTGGGTCGGAATCAGCGCCCGCTCCCGGGTACTGGTCTACAACGCCGACCAGGTCCCCACCGACCAACTCCCGACATCCGTCTTCGACCTGACCGGCCCGGCGTGGAAAGGCAAGGTCGCGCTCGCGCCGACCAACGCCTCCTTCCAGGCGTTCGTCACCGCGATCCGAGTGCAGCACGGCGACCAGCGGGCGCAGGACTTCCTGTCCGGCCTCAAGGCCAACGAGGCGCAGATCCTCGACAACAACATCCGGATCGTTGAGGCCGTCGACGCCGGCGAGGTCCCCATGGGACTGGTCAATCACTACTACCTCGGTGCGATCGCCGAAGAGCAGGGCAGCACGCCGGAGGCGTTGACGGCCAAGCTGCACTTCTTCCCCGACGGTGACACCGGCGCCCTGGTGAACATCGCCGGGGTCGGGGTACTCAACCGGGCCGCCGAGGACGCCGACGCCCAGGCGTTCGTCGACTTCCTGCTCAGCGCGGAGGCCCAGCGGTACTTCGCCGAAGAGACCTTCGAGTACCCGGTGGTGACGGGCGTGGCCGGTCCGACGTACGTGCCGCCACTGGCCGACCTGAAGGTGCCCGCCATCGACCTCAACGACCTGGACACCCTCGAGGCCACCGTCGCCATGATCACCGACTCGGGGCTGGTGCCCTGAGCACTCCGACGACCACGGCGGGGTCGGCCACCAGCAGGCCGCCCCGCTTCGCCGTACCCAACCGGATGCGACGGCTGACACCCCGACCGGTGCTGCTGGCGGCGTCGACCGCGGCGGTGGTCGTAGCCCTGCTGCCCCTGACCTACCTCGCGCTGCGCACCGCGGAGGCCGGCTGGGACCGAGTCGTCGACGAGTTGTGGACCGAGCGGGTCGCGCTGCTCGCCCTCCGCAGTCTCGCCCTCGCAGCGGTGGTCACCGCCGCCTGCGTCCTGCTCGGCGTCGGCACCGCCTTCCTGGTCACCCGCACCGAGCTGCCCGGCCGGCGGTTCTTCGCAGTGCTGGCGGCGCTGCCGCTGGCCGTCCCCACGTACATCGCGGCCTTCGCCTGGCTCTCCGAGATACGCGGGCTGGAGGGCTTCTGGCCGGCGGCGCTGGTGCTGACGCTCTGCTCCTACCCGTACGTCTTCCTGCCGGTCGCGGCGGCACTGCGCGGCGCGGACCCGGCCCAGGAGGAGGTGTCCCGGTCACTGGGGCGCAGCGGGTGGCAGACGTTCACCGCGGTGACCCTACGCCAGATCCGTCCCGCCACCGCGGCGGGCGGGCTGCTGGTCGCCCTCTACGTGCTCTCCGATTTCGGGGCCGTCTCGATCCTGCGCACCGACACCTTCACCCGAGCCATCTTCGTCGCGTTCGACCTGGGGTTCGACCGCACCGGCGCGTTGGTGCTCGCCAGCGTGCTGGTGGTGCTGACCGTGCTGCTGCTCACCGCCGAGACCACCACCCGCCGGCGGGGCGCCCGCTACGCACGACTCGGCGGCATCCGCCGCCCGCCGGCCCGGCTGCGGCTCGGCGCCGCCCGCTGGCCGGCGTTCGCCGCGCTGCTCGGCGTAGCGGCACTCGCCCTCGGGGTGCCCGCGCTGAGCCTGGCCCGACGGCTCGCCGACGGTGTGTCCCGCCCAGGTGCCCTGGCCGAGGTGGCCGTCGCCGCCGGCAACTCGTTGACCGTCTCGTTGAGTGGCGCGGCGCTGACCATGCTGCTGGCGCTGCCGTTGGGGCTGCTCGTCGCCCGCGCGCCCAACGCCCTGACCACGGTGCTGGACCGGCTCGTGTACCTCGCCCACGCGCTGCCCGGGGTCGTGATCGGGCTGTCGCTGATCTTCTTCGGTATCACCGTGGCGTACCCGCTCTACCAGACCCGCTGGCTGCTGGCGCTGGCGTACGCGACCCTCTTCCTCCCCCTCGCGGTCGGCGCGGTTGCCGGCGCCGCCACCCAGTCCCCACCGGGGCTGGAGGAGGTGGCCCGCTCGCTGGGCCGGGGCCCACTGACCGTGCTGCGTACGGTGACCCTGCCGCTGGTCCTGCCCGGCATCGGTGCGGGCGCGGCGCTGGTCTTCCTGACCGGCATGAAGGAGCTTCCCGCCACCCTGCTGCTGCGGCCGACGGGGACAGACACCCTCGCCACCGAGCTGTGGACCGCCACGTCGGTCGGCGCGTACGCTGCCGCCGCCCCGTACGCGGCGCTACTGGTGGCGATCTCGGCGCTGCCCACCTGGCTGCTGGTCTCCCGCAGCGGCCTGCTCGACAAGGAGGACCGGGGATGAGTGAGGTCGCGCTGACCGGGGTGGTCCGGCGGTACGGCGCGGTCACCGCGCTCGCCGGTGTCGACCTCACGGTGCCGTCCGGGCTACTCACCGCCGTGCTGGGGCCCTCCGGCTGCGGCAAGACGACATTGCTGCGCTGCCTCGCCGGGTTCGAACGCCTCGACGACGGCGAGATCCACATCGATGGTGTCCCGATCGCCGGGTCCGGCCGGCACCTACCCGCCCACCGCCGCCGCATTGCCGTGGTGCCTCAGGAAGGCGCGCTCTTTCCGCACCTCAGCGTCGCCGACAACGTCGGGTACGGCTTGGGTCGCGCCGCCCGCCGAGGCGACCGGATCGAGGAGGTGCTGACCCTGGTGGGCCTTGCCGGGCTCGGCCACCGGATGCCACACCAGCTCTCCGGCGGCCAGCAGCAGCGGGTCGCGGTGGCCCGGGCGCTCGCGCCCCGCCCATCGGTGGTGCTGTTGGATGAACCCTTCAGCGCCCTCGATGCCGGGCTCCGGGCCGGACTGCGGCACGACGTCCGGGATGCCTTACGCGCCGACGGAGCGACCGGCGTGTTGGTCACCCACGATCAGGGCGAGGCGCTGTCCGTGGCCGACCGGGTGGTGGTGCTACGCGCCGGTCGGGTGGTACAGGCCGGGACGCCGACCGCCGTCTACCGGGAGCCAGCCGACGAGTGGGTGGCCGGTTTCGTCGGCGACGCGGTGTTGCTGCCGGCGGTCGTCCTGGACGGCGGCACCGCACGCACCTGTCTGGGGGACGTGCCGGTCGCCGACAGCGCCCCGGCCGGCCCGGTGACCATCCTGGTCCGACCGGAGCAGATCCGCCTCCGTACCGGCCCGGGGACGGTCGCCGCCACTGTACTGCGGCACGATTTCCACGGGCACGACGCGCTGGTCGGCCTCCGGCTGGCCGACGGTACCCGGGTCACCGCTCGGATCCTCGACGGCAGCCCGACGGTGCCGGTAGGTGCCGAGGTCGGAGTCACCGTCGAGGGCACCGCCCGCGTCTTCCCCACCACCGTCACCTCCACGCTGATCAGCGTGTAGGCGCAGCAGCCCCGGCGGCACCGGGGCTGCTTGGCTGACACCTGCGGCCGAAGTCCGGCGGGTGCCGCCCACGACGATGTCGATGGCGGGCAGGATAGCGGCGTGGACCCAGATGACATGCTGTTCTCCCCCGCCGGCGTGGCGGCGCTGCGCAACGCCCTAACCCGGGCGAACTTCACCTCGAACGGGATCGCCGGCCGGCTGGGGTCGCAGGCGACCGGCGGCATGGCCCGCAACGACTTCCGTGCCGCGCTGCGCGCCACCGAGGACCGCGATCCCCTCGCCACCCTGATCCGGCTCTTCGTCTGCGAACAGACCGAGCCGTACGAGGCAGTCGCCACCGCGCTCGCGCCGCTGCCGATCAAGGAGGCGCTCGCCGGTGGCCTGGTCGAGCGGCACGGCGACGGCCTGCGGATGGGCCTCGACCTGGAGCCGTACGGGGATGACTGGTGGGTGCTCGCCGACGCGCCCGCCAGCACCCACCCCGGCCGGGCGTTGCAGGCTGAGCATGTACTCGGCATCGGCGGCGCCACCCAGACCCTGATCGGGGCGACCGTCCGGCAGCCGGTCGAGACCGCACTCGACCTGGGCACCGGCTCCGGCGTCCAGGCCCTGCACCTCTCCACCCACGCCCGACGGGTCACGGCCACCGATCTCTCCGAGCGGGCGTTACGCTTCGCCGCGACCACCGCCGCCCTCAACGGGCAGGACTGGGAGCTGCTGCGCGGCGACCTGACCGCCCCGGTCGCCGGGCGCCGCTTCGACCTGGTGGTCAGCAACCCACCGTTCGTTGTCGGGCCGGGCACCACCACGCATGTCTATCGCGACTCCGGGCGGGTGGGCGACGCGATCGGCGCCGAGCTGGCCGCCGCCGCCCCGAGCCTGCTCACCGAGGGCGGCACGATGCAGTACCTCGCGAACTGGGTGCACGTCGCCGGTGAGGACTGGGCCGAGCGGGTCGCCGGTTGGTTCGCCGGCAGCGGGCTGGACGCCTGGGTGATCCAACGCGAGGTCGCCGACCCGATGGCGTACGTCAATCTGTGGCTCTCCGATGTCGGCGAAGCGGCCAGCCCGGAACGGATGGCCGGATGGTTGGACTGGTTCGACGCGCACAAGGTCGAGGCGATCGGCTTCGGCATCGTCTCGCTGCGCCGCTCCGGCCACGACGACCCGGTCGTCCGGGTGGAGGAGCTGCGCCAACTGGTCGAGGCGCCGCTCGGCGACCGCGTCACCGAGTGGTTCGACCGCCAGGAGTGGCTCCGGGTCCGCGACACCGACGGGCTGCTCGCGGCCCGTTACCGGGCCGCCGACGACCTCCAGCTGCGGCAGGAGGCCACTATGAGCGACGAGGGGTGGTCGGTAAACCGACAGACCCTCGCCATGCCGCGCGGCCTGCGCTGGACCGAGGAGATCGACCCGATCGTCCTGGCCCTGGTCGGCGGGGCGGACGGGCGGTTGCCGCTGCGCGATCAGCTCGCCCTGCTCGCCTCCGCGCACGACGTGGCCCCGGGCGAGCTGGCGGAGGCGGCCGGCCCGATCGTGGCCCACCTGGTCGAGCGCGGTTTCGTCGAGCCGGTGGTGGACTGATGCGGGCGGTGGTGGACTGATGCGGGCGGTGGTGCAGACAGTCGGCCGGGCCCAGGTCACGGTTGACGAGGTGGTGGTGGGGGCGATCGACGACGGCCTGCTGGTGCTGCTCGGGGTGACCCACTCCGACACGACGCAGACCGCCCGAACCCTCGCCCGCAAGGTGCATGAGTTGCGGATCCTCGACGGGGAACGGTCGGCCGCCGACCTCGGTGCCCCGATCCTGGTGGTCAGCCAGTTCACCCTCTACGGGGACGCCCGCAAGGGCCGCCGCCCGAGTTGGACCGCCGCCGCCCCGGCGGAGGTGGCCGAGCCCTTGGTCACCGCGGTCGTCGAGGAGCTGCGCGCCCGTGGGGCCAAGGTGGAGACTGGGCGTTTCCGGGCCCAGATGCTGGTGGAGAGCGTGAACGTCGGCCCACGCACCATCCTGCTCGACCTCTGATCGCGGCGACGGCCGAGCGGCACCGGGCTCGTCCACTCTGACAAATCACGTCGCTAGGTAGTCAAGAACTCACGGAGTGTTTACCTTTCGGGGTGCGGTGGGTAGAACTGCGTCTATGTCTTCTCATTCAAGCCCGTTCACTGCTGGCGGGTCACGGCGGCGGCTGATCGCCGCCGCCGCAGCCGTCGGGATGATCACGACATCAACGGCCGCGATCGATCCGGCTGCCGCGACCGCCGGCCGGTCCCCGACAACCGCCCCCCTCGCCACACCCGCCGCCGCCCCGGAGACGCACACCGTCACCCTGGTCACCGGCGACGTCGTCACCGTCCGCACCCTCGCCGACGGCAAAACCCTCACCGAGGTCGACCAGCCCGACGGCGCCACCGGCGGCTTCACCGTCCAACAACACGGCGACGACCTCCACGTCATCCCCGACGAAGCCATCCCCCTGCTCGCCGACGACCGACTCGACCAACGACTGTTCAACGTCACCGACCTGATCGAGATGGGCTACG
>NZ_JCANTD010000002.1:0-49330 GCF_059570675.1 Salinispora goodfellowii
ATCAACGACATCACCCCGGTACTGAACACCGAGACCGGCCGCGACGTGTACCGCAGCGTCGAGATCTCCACCCCCGAGGCCGACGACAAGCAGACCGACACCCTGCGCGAGGACATCATCCGCACCGTCGACGACGGCCGCGCCGTCGTGGCCAACATCGCCGGCACCGCCACCGACACCAACGGCGGCAGCCACTCCTTCGCCGGCGGCCACTACATCACCATCAACGGCTACCGCGACGCCGGCGACCAGGTGAAGATCGCCGACTCGGCGAACCCGAACACCGCCGAGTACTGGATCACCACCGAAGCCCTCGGCGACTGGATCGCCACCCGCGGCTACTCCACCAGCTGACCACCAACCAACCGACGAAGGGCCGGCCCCACCCGGGGCCGGCCCTTCGTCGTCGGCTGTCGCTCGACGGATGCGGGCCGAGGGCCGGACCGGTAGTCTGAGCCACCGTGACCGGATACCTGGGCTCCTACGCGACGCTCGGGCTCCTGCTCCTCGCCAGTCTGCTCTTCTTCGTGACGGCCTTCTCGGCCAACCGGGTGTTGCGCCCCGCCCGCCCTGCCGAGCCACCTGGCAAGCGCGCCACCTACGAGTGCGGGCTGGACCCGGTGGGCGGTGACTGGGCCCAGGCCCAGATTCGCTACTACGTGTACGCCTACCTGTACGTGTTGTTCGCGGTCGAGGCGGTGTTTCTCTTCCCCTGGGCCGTGATCTTCAACCGGCGCGGCTACGGGCCGGTCACCGTCGTGGAGATGGGGATCTTCGTGGCGGTGCTGGCGCTGGGCATCCTCTACGCGTGGCGGAAGAACATCCTGCGCTGGACCTGACCGTTCGCCACACCGGGTCGGGACCCACGGTGGCGGTGCGTTACGCCAGGCCGCGCCGGGTGGACTCGGGTGGGCGGTCGCCGCGGATGGTGGCCACCATGTCCAGGACCCGGCGGGTCGCCTGGACCTGGTGCGCCCGGAACACCCGGGCACCCAGCCAGGCGGAGATCGCGGTGGCGGCGAGGGTGCCTTCCAACCGTTCGACGGCTGGTAGGTCCAGGGTCTCGCCGATGAAGTCCTTGTTCGACAGGGCGACCAGCAGCGGCCAGCCGGTCCCGGCGAGTTCGTCGAGGCGGCGGGTGAGCTCCAGGGAGTGGTAGGTGTTCTTGCCGAAGTCGTGGGCCGGGTCGATCAGAATGCCGTCGGGCCGTACCCCCAGCGCCACCGCCCGCTCGGCGAGGCCGGTCACGGTCGCCACCACGTCCGCCAGCACGTCGTCGTAGCCGACCCGGTGCGGCCGGGTACGCGGTGTCAGCCCGCCCGCGTGTGAGCAGACCAGTCCGGCGCCGGTCTCCGCCGCGACCTGAGCCAGCGCTGGGTCGGTGCCGGACCACGTGTCGTTCAGCAGGTCCGCACCGGCGGCCACCGCCGCCACGGCCACCTCGGCCCGCCAGGTGTCGATCGAGATGACCACGTCGGGGAAGGCGGCGCGGACCGCGGCGATGGTGGCCACGGTCCGGCGGATCTCCTCGGCCACGTCGACCTCGGCGCCGGGGCCGGCCTTGACCCCGCCGATGTCGATGATGTCGGCCCCCTCGGCGACCGCGCGCTCCACCGCGCGCAGCGCGCTCTCCTGCCCGAAGGTCGCGCCCCGGTCGAAGAATGAGTCCGGGGTGCGGTTGACGATCGCCATGACTCCGAGCTCGCCTGGGCCGAAGGTGCGTCGGCCGAGCCGCAGTGCGTTCGTCATCCCGCCTCCTGAGGGTGTCGCCGGACCTCCCGGCCGTCCCGACGCTAGCCGGTGACCATCGAGTCGGCCGGACCGGCGGTCGCTTCGCCTGCTCACCGGCGATCCGGGGTGGTGGGGTCGCCCCGCCTCGGTTGACGTGCCACGATTTGGTGCATGGGTCAGGTTCTGCTCCTGCTGGTCGCGGCGCTCACCGTCGCGGCAGTCGTCTTCGGTGTGGCGGTGTTGGTCACTGATCGGGATCCGGGTCTGGTGCCAGCCGAGCCGGACGGGACGGCGGTGCCCCTGCCCGACAACCGCCCGCTGCGGGAGTCCGATGTTGGCCAGGTGCGGTTCGACACCGCGTTGCGTGGGTACCGCATGGCTCAGGTCGACCAGGCGATGCGCCGGGCGGCGTACGACATCGGCTACAAGACGGAGCTGATCGGGGTGCTGGAGGCAGAGGTCACCGCGTTACGAGAAGGGCGCAACGCCGATGCGGAGACGCTGCTGCGCGCCCGCCGGCAGGCCGCCGGAGCGCACTCCGGGGCCGCCGCTGACCCGCCCGATGGCGCAGCGCAGCGGTCCCAACCAGAGACCGGCGAGGCCGCTGACGAGTCGGCGGACGAGGCCCGGCTCGGTGGCGAGGTCAAGCCAGGTTCCGGGGCTGGTTCCGGCGGCGAGGCCCGGTCCGGTTCCGGGGCTCGGTCCGGCGGTGAGAGCACGGCTGAGTCGGCGGATGGCATCCGGCCGGCCGGCGCAGCGGATCCGGCAGCCCGGTCGGAGTCGGTGTGACGGTGGGGGCCGGCGCCGAGGAGCCGGCCACCCCGGACCGCGCTGACCTGCGCGAGGTGGCGCGGCCGGGGGCCGGCGAGGTTACCGCCGCGGTGATCGTCAACGCGTCGGCGGAGCGGGTCTTCGCGGCGCTCGTCTCCTGGGAACGACAGAGCGAATGGATCCCCTTCACCCAGGTTCGGGTGGTCGAGGGGGATGGTGGCGAGGGCAGCCTGGTCGAGGCGGTCACCGCGGTCGGGCCGGCCACACTCCGCGACGAGATGCGGGTGGTCCGGGTGGACGCACCGTACGAGGTGCGTGTGGTCCACTGCGGGAAGCTACTGCGCGGCCCCGGCGTGCTGCGGTGCACCCCGTTGGCCGGAGAGCGGACCCAGGTCGTCTGGCACGAGTGGTTCCAGCTGCCGGGCGGGGCCGCCGGACGGGTGGTGTGGCCCTTCCTGTGGCCCGGCTCGAAGGTCGGCCTGACGCGGGCCCTCCGGCGGTTCGGGCGGCGGGTGGAGCAGGGCCGCCTTCCCTGATCCGCCCGGCTGGCCACGGCCGGGCGTGGTCGGTATGTCGGTGGGGTGCCTTAGCGTTGACGCGTGACTGACCTTGTGACCGGTGCTGACGGTTCGCCGCGCTGCGCCTGGGGGGCGGGCACGCCCGACTACGTCGTCTACCACGACACCGAGTGGGGCCGTCCGCTGCACGGCGATGATGCCCTCTATGAGCGGATGACGCTGGAGGCGTTCCAGTCCGGGCTGTCGTGGCTGACCATCCTGCGGAAGCGGGCCGCGTTTCGGGAGGCGTTCGACGGGTTCCGGATCGAGTCGGTGGCCGCGTTCTCCGCGGCGGACGTCGCCCGGCTGCTCGAGGACAGCGGCATCGTCCGCAACCGGGCCAAGATCGAGGCGGCGATCTCCAACGCGCGGGTCGCGCGGGAACTTCCGGCCGGTCTCTCCGCCCTGCTCTGGTCGTACGCGCCGCCCTCGCGCCGCGCCCGGCCGGCCTCGTTGGCGCAGGTGCCGGCGCTGACCGTGGAGTCCACCACGATGGCGAAGGCGTTGAAGAGGCGGGGCTTCCGGTTCGTCGGCCCGACCACCGCATACGCGCTGATGCAGGCCACCGGCATGGTCGACGACCATCTCGTTGGTTGCCACGTGCCGGCGGGCGGTGCCGACGTGATGGGATGGAGTGCATGACGACGGACACCGCGGACCGGACCGACCGGACACCCCGTGCCGACGGCGCGGACACCTGGGCGGTGCTGCTGCCGCCGGGGCGGTACGAGGCCGAGCGGCTCGTGCACCATGACACGCTCGAGCTGACCGGTGCCGAGGGAACTCGGCCGCGCCTCGGTGACCAGGTCGCGGTGCTTGCCGATGCGCCGTCGAGGCTGGTAGCGCTGGGTCGGGTCACGGACATCGGCGACCTGCGCCCGGCGGGCCCGCCCACGGATCAGGTCGAGCCGCGGCTGGTGATCACGTACACCCGACGGTCCTTCGACACGCCGGTGTCGGCCGATTCCCTGATGGTCGATGGGCCGGTCACACCGCTGGACCCGACGGCCTTCCAGGCACTGGCCGACCAGCTCGGCCCGCCCCCGCCGCGGCAGTCCTGGATGGTCAGTCTCAACCTGCCGATCGAGGCCGTGTCGCCGGCGGAGGCGGTTCGGGAGTTCTGGGCCTACGTGCAGGAACTGGGCCCCGGCGAGCTACCCGCATTCGTCTGGCCGTCCGGTAACGAGCTGGCCATGCAGGCGTTCGTCCTCGGCGAGGAGGCCAACCAGGACCCGGAGGAGGACGACTGACCGGGGGCGGATCCCGGCGCCGTCAGCGGCCCTCGAAGACCGGCTTCTGCTTGGCGACGAAGGCCATGGTGGCGGACCGGTGGTCGGCGGTGGCACCGCAGATCGACTGAGCCTGCGCCTCGGCGGCCAGGGCGTCGGCGAGGGTACCCGCGTCCGCGATGGAGAGCTGTCGTTTGATCGCCCCGTACGCGATGGTCGGGCCAGCCGCCAGCCGGGCGGCCAATTCCTGCGCCGCCGGCAGCACCTCCTCGTCGGTCGCGACCAGCCGGTTGAGCAGGCCGAGCTGGTGAGCCTCCGCCGCCCGTATCGGCTCGGCGAGCATCAGCAGCTCGACGGCCTTGGCGTGGCCGACGAGCCGAGGCAGCGTCCACGAGGCGCCGGTGTCGGCGGCGAGCCCCACCTTGGCGAACGCCATGAGGAAGCTGGTGGCGGGTCCACCGACGCGGATGTCGGCGAGGAAGGCCAGCGAGGCGCCCGCCCCGGCGGCCATGCCGCCCACGGCGGCGACGACGGGTTTGGCCAGCCCCGCCAGCCGGGCGACGATCGGGTTGTAGTGCGTTCCGACGGTGTCCAGCGGGTTGCCCTCGCTCGACTCCAGCGTCCGCACGTGCTCGCGCAGATCCTGACCGGCACTGAACGAACCGCCCGCCCCGGCCAGCACCACCGCTCGGCAGCTCCGGTCGCTCTCCAGCTCGGCCAGGGCGTCCCGGAGCGCCTCCTTCAGTGCCATGTCGAAGGCGTTCATGGCCGCGGGGCGGTTCAGGGTGAGGGTTACGACAGCGTCGGTGCGGTCGATGAGGAGTGGCTCGGTCATGGTGTCAACTGACCCTTCTGTCCAATGATGCGGCTACCCGGCGTCGAGACATGCCTCGACGTAGCGGTCGGCGGCCGGCCGCAGCCGGGCCGCGTGGCGGTCGAAGAAGCTGCCGGCGGCGGTGCCCGGCCAGCGCTCGGGGAGCAGCGCCAGCGGCAGCTGTGGATCCCGGAACAGGAACGTGCGCCAGGCGTGTACGAGTCGGAACCGGGCGGCGTACGCCTCCTCGTCGGGACTGCGTACGGTGACTCGGGCGAGCAGCGTCCGTTGTTCGGCGACGAACTGCTCGTATGCCCGGCCGATCTCGGCCAGGTCCCAGGCGCGGCGGACGATGCCCATCGCCCCCGGAGTGCCGGCGGCGTGCGCGGCGGTGAACCGCTCGTAGCGCACCCCCGCCTCGTCTAGGAGCAGGTCCACGCCCTCCCCCGGTCGGGTGGCCACCCACGTGCACTCGTCAAGCGTGCCGTAGCCGAGGAAGCTCAGGTTCGCGGCGAGGCGCTGCCGTTCCCGGCGGGCGGCCGGTGCCGCCAGGACGAGCAGGTCGAAGCGCCCGTCCCAGCCAGTTTTGCCGGTGCGGTAGATCCGCGTGGCCGCCTCGTCCAACCGGCGTGCGGCTTTCGGCGTGATCGCGTAACCCGGTCCGGTGACCATCCGGAGGGGTTCGAGCCAGCCTTGGCGCACCATCCGGGAGACCGCCGTTCGTACTGCTGGCGGTGCGATGCCCAGGGGTGCCAGCAGCTTGACCAGAGCGGCGACCTGTGCGCGGCCGCCTCGGGGCCGGAGGTGGTCACCGTACAGGTCGAAGAGTGCTGACCGTGCCTGCATGACCGCACATTGTGACAGGCATTCTCGGGATAAGCTAGGTTCTGTTACATCAATACCGCCTCGGTTTGGGTCCGGCGGTGTTCATCAGGGAAAATCGTTGGTCGACACCCCGGTGAAGGTTGCGGGTGGTCGTGGCGAAGTGGCTGTGGGGCAACCCACCGACCCTGGTTCAGGTCTGAGGGGAGACAACATGGCGGCGATGAAGCCGCGGACGGGCGACGGTCCGCTGGAAGTCACCAAGGAGGGCCGGGGCATCGTCATGCGAGTCCCGCTGGAGGGCGGTGGCCGGCTCGTCGTCGAGATGACTCCGGACGAGGCCAACGCGCTCGGTGACGCGTTGAGGGCGGCTGCCGGCTGAGTACGGACCGTCCGCGCCTCGCGTGGACGGTCCGTCCGCCTCCTGATCCACCGGCGTTCGCTCGCCGGTGGTCGTAGGTGTGCTGAAACGGGACGGCCGGACGGTGGCCATCCGGGACTCCGGGCGGCCACCTTTGGTCGTGACCCACCGCCCCGGCAGCCGCCTGCGGAATTTTTCCCTGCTCTGCGGAGGTCACTCCGCAGGCTCTTCCTGGAAGGTACGGCGTCGCGTGCTCGCCATCCGTCTAATCGCCGAGTCTGAGCGACTCGATGTCCTGGCCCTGCCCGTCCGACCCGCCGGCGAGGCGGAACGGTCAGCTCAGCCGGTGCCCGTCGCGGCGGCCCTGCCGGCCGGGGTCGCTGACGAACTCGCCGCGCTGCTGCCGGCCGCCCGGCTGGGCGGCGAGCCGGGCCAGACCTGGACCCAGATTCGCCCCGAACGGGTGCCGGCCCGCCTGCGCCCGTTCGGTATCGGGGCCGGGGACGAGGCCGCCTGGCGGACGGCCGGGGCCGCCCTCGCCCGGGCGGCGGCCGACGCGGAGCACGTCACGCTCCCGCTACCGACGGCTGTCACCCCAGCAGCCGTACGGGGGCTGGTGGAGGGGTTGCTGCTGGCCTCGTACCGGTTCCGGCTCGGCGCCGACGAGGCCACACCCGCCCTGGCCGCGGTCGACCTGGTGGTGCCGGATCCAGCGGAGTACGCCGACGTGGTCGCGGGCGCCCGTACCACCGCGGAGATGACCCGACTCGCCCGCGACCTGGTGAACATGCCCTCGTCGGTGAAGAACCCGGAATGGTTCGCCGGGCAGGTGGCCGACGCCGCGGCCGACCTCCCCGACCTGCACCTGCGGGTCCGGGAACCGGATGAACTGGCCGCCGAGGGCTTCGGCGGGATCGTCGCGGTGGGCAGCGGCTCCGCCAACGGTCCCCGGCTGGTCGAGCTGGACTGGCGGCCGGCCGGCGCGCGGATGCACGTCGTGCTGGTCGGCAAGGGGATCACCTTCGACACCGGGGGAATCTCGATCAAACCCCGGGCCGGCATGAAGCTCATGCGCAAGGACATGGCCGGCGCGGCGGCGGTGGTGGCGGCCACGCTGGGGGCGGCCCTGCGGCGGCTGCCGGTCCGGGTCACCACGCTCGCCCCGCTCGCCGAGAACATGGTCAGCGGCGCCGCGTTCCGGCCAGGCGACATCATCCGCCACTACGGTGGCGTGACCAGCGAGACCACCAACTCCGACGCCGAGGGCCGGCTGGTCCTCGCCGATGCGCTCGCCTACGCCGTACGGGAACACCAGCCCGACCTGGTCGTCGACCTGGCCACGCTGACCGGTGCGAACGCGGTGGCGCTGGGCAAGCGCACCGGCGCCCTGTACAGCGAGAACGACCGTCTCGCCGGGGACCTGTTGGCGGCGGTCGACGCAGCCGGTGAAGCGGCGTGGCGGATGCCGCTGCCGACCGACTACGTCGACTACCTCAGCAGCGAACTCGCCGATCTCTACAGCGCGCCGAGCCAGGGTGCCGGGTCGGTGGTGGCGGCACTCTACCTGCGCGAGTTCCTCGGCGAGCTGCGGGACCGGTGGGTGCATGTCGACATGTCGGCGCCGTCCTGGTCGGAAGGGGCGGACGCGGAGTTGACCCCGGGCGCCACTGGCTGGGGCGTCCGTTCGCTCCTGCGCTGGCTGGACACGCTCGGCTGACGCTGGTCGATCCGATCCGGGCGTCCGGATGCCTAGCTGCGCACCGCGGTGAGTAGCCCGTGGCCGACCGGGAGCAGAGCGGGAATCCAGTACTCGGACTCCCGGATCGCCTTGATCGTCTCCCGGGTGGTCACCGTCTCCACGTCCCGGGCGGCCGGGTCGGCGATCCGGCCGTCGGCCAGGGCGCCGTTGAGGGCGAGTACTCCACCCGGTCGGAGTAGCCGGTGGGCGGCCTCCACGCAGGTGGCGAAGCCGGTCGCTTCGGTGTCAACGAACACCAGGTCGTACGCGCCGTCGGCGAGGCGTGGCAGCACGTCCAGCGCCCGGCCGGTAATGATCCGGCTCCGCCCGGAGGGGAAACCGGCCTCGGTGAAGATCCGGCGGGCGATGCGCTGATGCTCGATCTCACCGTCGATCGTGGTCAGTACCCCGTCGGGGCGCATGCCGCGCAGCAGCCAGACACCGCTGACGCCGGTGCCGGTGCCGATCTCCACCACCGCGCGGGCGCTGCCCGCGGCGGCCAGCAGCCGCAGGGCGGCACCCGCACCGGGGGTCACCACCTCGAGCCCGACCTCGTGGGCGAGCGCGCGGGCGGTGCGCAGTACGAGATCCTCGGTCACGTACGACTCGGCGAGTTGCAGAGCCTGGGCCGAAGAGCCGGAATTGGCGACCGTGGCGATGGGGCACCTCCGGACGGCGTTCGGGTCAGAGCGGGCACCGGGTGCTGCGGCAGCAGGTCGGAACGCGCCCTTCAGGGGTGAGTGGGGCACTGTGAGCCTAGAGGCGATGTGCACGGGGCGCAGCCGCGCATCCCACGCATCGACGATCACGTTGGGTAGCCATGACTCCACCCGCGGCTTCCGTGCAATCCTGGAGGCGGTGTCCGTACGAGTGCGCCGGTCGAGCGTGGTTGGCACGGATGGGCCCAGGACGAGTGGGAGGCAGCGACGTGACCGACGGCTGGGACTGGCGCCAGCCCGGGACGGGTGCCACAGCGGCGGGCTCGTCGCCGGCCCCTCCTTCGCCGGGCGGCCCGGGTTCGCCCTGGTGGTCTGACGCGTTGGCCGACCCGTGGCGGGATCCGACGGCACCGGCGGTGGTGGTCGTGCCCGCCGCGCCAGTTCCCGGCACCGAGCCGGAGCCGGTCACCGACCCGGATTCGGCCCGTCCCAGACTGCGGCACCTGCTGATCATTCCGTTGGTATCGGCCCTGCTCGCCGGTGCGCTGGGAGGCGCGCTCGGTTACGCGTTCGCGATCCGGGGCGATACCGCCCCGGTCCTCGGTGGCGCCCCGATCCAGCCGCCGGAGCTGGCCCAGCGCCGGCCGGAGTCGCTCGCCGGGGTGGCCGAGCGGGTGCTGCCGAGCGTGGTCACGGTTCGGGTGGCGGGGCCCGCCGGGACGAGCGAGGGTTCCGGCTTCATCGCCACCACCGACGGCTACGTGATTACCAACGACCATGTGGTGGCGGGCGCGACCGGGCCGGCCACGGTGGTCTTCAATGACGGAAGCTCTGCCCCGGCCACCCTGGTCGGTCAGGATCCGGAGTCGGACGTCGCGGTCATCAAGGTCACGAAGGAAGGGCTCCGCCCGGTGGCGTTCGGTGACTCGGAAGCGCTCGCGGTCGGCGATCCGGTGTTGGCCATCGGGTCGCCGCTCTCCCTCGCCAACACGGTCACCGCCGGCATCATCAGCGCGCTCGACCGGACGATGCAGGCGGACGAGCCGGGCGGCCCCACCCGCTACTACGCGGCGATCCAGACCGACGCGGCGGTCAACCACGGCAACTCCGGCGGCCCCCTGGTGGACGGTGCCGGCCGGGTGATCGGGGTCAACTCCACGATTAAGTCGCTGGTGGCCGAGGGGCAGGAGGCCGGCAACATCGGGCTTGCCTTCGCGATTCCAATCAACCAGGCCAAGCGGATCAGCCAGGACATCATCGGCACCGGCAAGGCCCGTCGTACGGTGATCGGCGCCCAGGTGGGCGGCGGGGGCGGGGTGGGGGTGCGGTTGGTCTCGGTGGAGCCGTCCGGCCCGGCGGCCAGTGCCGGGCTGCGGGCGAATGACGTGATCGTCACGCTCAACAGGCGGCCGACGAACGAGCCGACGGACCTGATCGCCCTGGTCCGTAAGTTCGCACCCGGGTCCGTGGTGGTGGTGGAGTACCGGCGTGGCACGTCGCGGCGGAACGCCTCGGTGACCCTGGTCGCGGATGTGAAGTGAACCGCTCGGCCCCCTGCCGAGCTAGCCTGTGACGTGCGTACGCTTGCGCTGGGGCCGAAGGGAGGATCGTGCGGTGTTCGACAACCTGAACTGGTGGGAGATCGGTGCGCTGTTGCTCCTGGCGCTGCTGATCTTCGGTGACCGGCTGCCCGCGGTCATCAGCGACGGTCTGCGGATGGTGCGTAACCTGCGCCGGATGGCGACCAACGCCACCACTGACCTGAGTCGGGAACTGGGCACCGACATCCAGCTCCAGGACCTGCATCCGAAGGCGTTCGTTCGCAAGCACCTGCTCAGCGAGGAGGATGAGGCGGCGATTCGGAAGCCGCTGCAGGGGGTCTACGACAACCTGCGGGCCGATGTCACCAGCGTGCGCGAGGAGCTGAAGGACGTCGCCACCGCCGTTGACCCAGCCAGCCGCCCGGCCCAGGCGACCGGCGGTACCTCGCCCGCGCCCACTCCTCGGGTCAGCTACGACGACGCGACCTGACCGACGACGCGACCTGACCGACGACGCGACCTGACCGACGACGCGACCTGACCGACGACGGCGCTACCAGCGACGACGGCGCGGTGCAGGGCCGGCGCGACCAGCTGTTGACAACGCGACCTGACTGACGCCTGGCCGAGCCGGGTTGTGCGGCCGAACTACGGTGCCGTGGCATGACTAGCATCGACTGTGGATCGACGTCGTCCGTCGGCGCCGACGGCGACAACACGACGACGGCGCAGGGCAGGGAGCTCTCCTGGGACGGGTGCGTCAACGCCCGGGATCTGGGTGGGCTCGGCCGGGTGCGGTGGTCCGGATGGCGGAGCCGAACGGCCTGAGCGCGGCGGGCTGGGCGGCCGCCTGGGCGTACGGGGTTCGCACGGTCGTCGATCTGCGTAACGCCGACGAGTACGGGCAGGACCGCGCGCCCAGACCAGTGGGGATGACGACGGTGCGGGTGCCGCTCGAACCGGTCGGCACACCGTTCTACGACCACTGGGAGAAGATCGACAACCTGGCGTCGCCGCTGTACTACCCGGCGATGCTGGCCGAGCAGTCGGAGCGGGTGACAGCCGCCGTCCGGGCGGTCAGCACCGCCGCACCGGGCTGCGTGCTGTTCCACTGCTCCGGCGGTAAGGACCGGACCGGGCTGCTCGCGCTGGTGCTGCTTACCTTGGCGGCGGCGACGCCGGAGGAGATCGTCGCCGACTACCTGCTCTCCTACGAGCGCATGCGGCAGCGCTACGCCGAGCTCGGTCACCGCGACCAACTCGTCGCGGTGACCGAATTGCTGGCGACTCGGAACACCACCGTTGAGGCGTCGCTGAGCTCGACAGTCGCCGCCCTGGCGATGCCCGAGTACCTCGTCGAGAAGGGCCTCTCCGGGGCCGAGATCAGCAACCTGCGGGCCCGCCTGACCGGCTGACCGGCGGGCCCAGCAAGAGGTCTGGGGAAGTGTGGCTCGACCAGGTCGAGCTAGTTGCCGGCCGGCTTGAGGCCCAGCGGTTTACCGAGCAACGACTCGCGTCGTACCGCGAGCCGGTCGGCGACCTGGCCCAGCGCCGCGGCGGCGGGGGAGGTCGGCTCGGCGAGTACGACCGGGTTGCCCTCGTCGCCGGCCTCGCGGACCCGGGTGTCGAGCGGGACCTGACCGAGTAGCGGCACCTGCGCACCGACGGCCTTCGTCAACGAATCGGCGACCGTCTGGCCGCCGCCGGACCCGAAAACCTCCATCCGGGTGCCGTCCGGCAGCTCCAGCCACGACATGTTCTCGATGACACCGACCACCCGCTGGTGGGTCTGCAACGCGATCGCGCCGGCCCGCTCCGCCACCTCGGCGGCGGCGGTCTGCGGCGTGGTGACCACCAGGATCTCGGCGTTGGGCAGCAGCTGGGCCAGCGAGATCGCCACGTCTCCGGTGCCCGGGGGCAGGTCGAGCAGGAGCACGTCCAGGTCGCCCCAGTACACGTCGGCGAGGAACTGCTGTAGGGCCCGGTGCAGCATCGGGCCGCGCCACACCACGGCGGCGTTGCCGGGGGTGAACATCCCGATCGAGATGACCTTCACCCCGTGCGACTCGGGCGGCATGATCATGTCCTCGACGCGGGTGGGTCGCCCCTCGGTCCCGAGCATCCGCGGCACCGAGTGGCCGTAGATGTCCGCGTCAACCACCCCGACGGCGAGTCCCCGGGCGGCCAGCGCCGCCGCCAGGTTGACCGTCACGCTGGACTTGCCGACGCCGCCCTTGCCGCTGGCCACCGCGTACACCCGGGTCCGGGAGCCGGGCTGGGCGAACGGAATCACCGGCTCCTGGTCGGTGCCGCCGCCGCGGAGCTTGGTCTGGAGTTCCTTGCGCTGCTCGGGGCTCATCACGCCGAACTCGATCTCCACCCCGGTCACCCCCGGCACCGCGCCCACGGCGGCCGTGATGTCCGAGCGCAGCTTCTCCTTCAACGGGCAGCCGGCGACGGTGAGTAGCAGCTCAACCTGAACCACGCCGTCGTCGCCGATCGCCGCGGAGCGGACCATGCCCAACTCCGTGATGGGACGGCGGATCTCCGGGTCGTTGACAGTGGCCAGGGCGGCCTGAATCGCGTCGGAGACGGTATTGGCGGGTGCAGACATGACGGCAATGCTACGTCGGCGACGAGGTGGCGCCGTCCTGGGTGGCAGCGACGATGGTCACCTGCTCCCGGCACCGGTGTGGCCGTCGCCGGCCGGGTCGGTCTCCACCTCATCCCGGGGTTCGTCGAGCCCGTACCCGTCAACCGGCCGTCCCGGGGCCCGGTGTTGCCGGCGCAGCCGGCGCTGGGCGGCATCGTCCAGTTCCTCGGCGAGCCGGGCCAGCTCGGTGCGGAGGAAGTCGCGGGTGGCGACCTCACCCATCGCGTTCCGGAGCGCGGCGATCTCCCGGGCCAGGTACTCGGTGTCGGCCTTCTGGGCGGTTGCCCGACGCCGGTCCTCCTCCAGCGCCAGCCGGTCCCGGTCCGCCTGGCGGTTCTGGGCGAGCAGGATCAGCGGCGCCGCGTAGCTCGCCTGCAAGGACAACATCAGGGTCAGGAACGTGAAGGTGTACGGGTCGAATCGAAAATGCGTGGGGGCGAGCGTGTTCCAGCTGAACCAGGCGGCGATCACCACCGTCATGTAGACGATGAAGTGGGCGGTGCCCATCTTCCGGGCGATCGCCTCCGACCAGCGGCCGAATGCCTCCGGGTCGAACCGGGGCAGCTGGACGCGCCGGACCTCGCGTGGCTGGTCCAACCGCTCCGGCCGCCGCCGCTCAACCATCCGTGCCGTCCGACGACTCGCCGGTGCCGACCGGGGTGGACGGCCGTGCGTCCCGGTCCCGCCAGTCCCGAGGCAGCAGGTGGTCCAGCACGTCGTCCACGGTGACCGCGCCCACCAACCGGCTGCTGCGGTCGATCACCGGCATGGCGACCAGGTCGTAGGTGGCCATCCGGCGGGTGATCTCAGGTAGCGGGGTGACCGGCCGCAGCGGGTCGATGTCGTTGACCACCACCCCGCCCAACAAGTCGGCCGGCGGCTCCCGCAGCAGCCGTTGGAAGTGCACGATTCCGAGGTAGCGGCCGGTCGGTGTGGTCATCGGCGCCCGGGTGACGAAGACCTGGGCGGCTACCGCGGGGGAGAGCTGGGGCTCGCGGATTCGGGCCAGCGCCTCGGCGACCGTGGCGTCCGGGGGCAGAATCACCGGCTCGGAGGTCATCACCGAGCCGGCCGTGCCCGGCGTGTACTTGAGGAGCTGGCGTACGGGGTCGGCCTCGTCCGGTTCCATCAGGTCGAGCAGGACATCCTGCTCCGGTGGCGGTAACGCGCCGAGCAGGTCGGCGGCGTCGTCCGGGTCCATCTGCTCCAGTACGTCCGCGGCCCGCTCCCGGTCCAGTGCGGCCAGGACCTCCACCTGGTCGTGCTCCGGCAATTCGCTGAGTACGTTGGCCAGCCGTTCGTCGTCGAAGGCGGCAGCGATCTCGTTGCGCCGCTCGTCGGGCAGGTCCTGCAGGGCGTTCGCCAGGTCCGCGGGGCGCATCTCCTCCAGGACCGCCAGCAGGTTGGCGGTGCCCCGGTTGTCGGCGATCCCGCTCAACCCGCGAACCCGGTCCCACTCGAGCTGGCGCAGGTTGCCGCGGCGGGTGAGCCGGCCGGTGTGCTCGCGGACCGCGACTCGCGCCAACGTCCACTCGTCGCGGGTCGCCTCCATGGCGACATCCACCACGACCCCGGACGTCCCGTCCGGGTGGCTCTGCACCCGGCGGTCGAGCAGTTCCTGGAGGACGAGCAGCTCGTTCGGGCGCTTCTCGAACCGGCGCAGGTTGAGGGTGCCGGTGCCGAGAACCACGGCCTCCGAATCGATCGAGGTGATTCGGTTGATCGAGAGGAAGATCCGCCGCCGCATCGGCATCTCGGCGACCAGGCCGACCACCTCCGGCGGGTGCTTCGTGGCCCGTAGCCGAGCTACCGCGTCGCGGACCCGGCCCACCTGGTCGCCGTTGGGGTCGTAGACGGCGACACCGGCGAGCCGGGCGAGGTAGACCCGGGTCGGCGTACTCACGCAGACCAGCCTAGGCGCCTACTGTCTATCAGCATGTCGACCCTGGATTACGAGATCGTGGACGTCTTCACCGATCGCCCTTTCGCCGGTAACCCGCTGGCGGTGGTGTTTGATGCCCACGGGTTGGCCACGGAGCAGATGCAGGCACTCGCACTGGAGTTCAACCTCTCCGAGACGGTGTTCGTGCTCCCACCCACCCGGGCCGACGCCACCTATCAGGTGCGGATCTTCACCCCGGCTGCCGAGTTGCCGTTCGCCGGTCATCCGAGTGTTGGCGCGGCGGTCACCGCCAGCCGACGTGGTCTCTTCGCCGCCGGCTTGGTGCGGCAGGAGTGCGGCGTGGGGGTGCTGCCGATCGAGGTGGATGCGACCGGCGCGACGCTGACCGGCGGTACGCCGACGCTCGGCCCCGAGCTGGATCCGGGACCGCTGCTGGAACTGGTTGGCCTCACCGCGGTTGACCGGGCCGGGCCGGCGCCCCGAGTGGCCGGCTGCGGTCTGGAGTTTCCGTACCTGCCGGTGCATCGGGACGAGGTGCCCCGCGCCCAGCTGAATCCGGGGGCCGCGCAGCGGTACGGCGTGGAGCACGTCGCGGTCTTCTCCTGGGATGCCGAGTCGCGGACCGCGCACACCCGGGTCTTCGTTCCCGGGCTGGGCGGGCCGGAGGATCCGGCGACCGGGTCGGCCGCTTTGGGGCTGGGGGTGTGGTTGGTGGCCAGTGGGTTGTTACCTGGTGCTGGTCGGACCGGCTACGCCGTTCGCCAGGGCAGCGAGATCAGCCGGCCATCCACGCTGGCCTGTACGGTTACCGCGGCCGATGGGGCCGCCATCGGTGCCACCGTCGCCGGCCGGGTGGTGCCGGTGGCCCGGGGCGAGATTGTGATCCCGCCGTTCGTCGGCTGAGCGGCGCGGGCGGTGGGGACCGCTGCCGCGACGGCGGACCGGAGCGGCGTCAACCCCGACCGTGGGTGCGGACCGGCGGTCGGTGCGGGAGGATGCGGGGGTGAGTGACGCGGTACGACGCAGCAACCTGCTGGTTGACGAGGCGCTGAAGAAGGCGGCCATCGCCTGGGTCGGCGTCGCCGACGCCCCGGCATCCGCGCTCTGGTGTGTGCCCCTGGCTGGCGCGCTTCTGGTGGTCAGCGGGCCGGGGGAGCAGTCCGCTCCCGGGCTCGCCGATGCGAGGCGGGCGGAGGTCACGCTGCGGGGCGATCACGGCGGCCGGATCGTCACCTGGCCGGCGGAGGTGACCCGGGTCCTGCCCGACACCGAAGACTGGGAGACCAGCGCACCGCTGGTTGCGGCGAAGCGGTTGAACGCACCAGGTTCGGCTGCCGACCTCGTGGCCCGCTGGGCGACGGTCGGTTGCGCGCTCAACCGCCTCGTTCCCGCTGGCGATCCGCTGGCCGGCCCGGAACTCCCCACCGGTTCGCTGGCCCAGCCACCCCGCCCGGCAGCGGTGGTGCGGGCCGCCCGTAAGCCGTTCCGGCTGCACCGCGTCCGCCGGCGCTGACCTCGGCCGGCTGGTGCTGCGGAGCGCCGGCGGGCCCAGGCGCCGGCAGGCGGCCTGGTGCGGCTCCCCTCGGCGGTGCCCAGGGCGCCGGTGGCGAGCACCGCCTGGAACCTGGGCAGGGGGCCCTTCGGCGGTGAAGGGTTGGCGGTGCGTCCCGGACGATCGTAATCGGATGCTGATCGAGCCCGCTTCGGATACGTGGGACTATTGCTCTTTGTGTCCGCCCTGCCGTACCGGCTGCCGTCGGAGCCGTTGACCGGCGGCGCGCTCGTCCTCGCCGTGCTCGCCGTGTCGTCCTCCGCGCCGCTGGTGGCCTTCGCCGCCGCCCCGGCCCTGGCGGTCGCCTTCTGGCGCAACCTGCTCTCGACCGCGGTGCTCGGTCCGGCCACTCTGCTCCTTCGGCGGGCCGAGCTGCGGGCGTTGGCCGCTCCGGCCGGACGACGCGCCGGCCGGCTCTGTGTCTTCTCCGGTTTCGCGCTCGCCGCGCACTTCGCCACCTGGATGCCGAGCGCCAAGCTCACCACGGTGGCGGCGGCCACCGCGCTGGTCGCCACCCAACCCGTCTGGCAGGGGCTGATCGCGCAGGCCCAGGGGCGGCGACTGCCGAGGGCGGTGTGGATCGGCGTCGGCGTGGCGGTCGCTGGCGCGGCATTGGCCACCGGAGCCGACTTCGCGCTCTCCGGGCCGGCCTTCCTCGGTGATCTGCTCGCAATTCTCGGCGGAATGTTCGCCGCGGTCTACACGGCCTTGGGGGAGCAGGCCCGTCGAACGGTGAGTACCACCACGTACACCACCGTCTGCTATGGCGTCTGCGCTCTGGTCCTGCTTGCGGTCTGTTGGATTGGTGGGGTGCGGCTATCCGGCTTCGACACCCGTACCTGGCTCGCGGTGCTGGCCCTGGTGGCTGGTGCCCAGCTGCTCGGTCATTCGATGTTCACCTACGCGCTGCGCCGGGTCTCGGCCACCACGGTCAGTCTGCTGATTTTGTTGGAGGCGCCGGGTGCGGCGCTGATCGGCTGGGTCTGGCTGGGCCAGCTGCCACAGCCGTTGGCGTTGCCGGGCCTGGCGTTGCTGCTGGTGGGCGTCGCGGTGGTGATCCACAGCAGTGCGCGGGGTCATCGCGCCTGACCCTCCCCGGATCCCTGGCTCCCGTCGATGTCGACGGCCTTCGCGCTGGTTTCCCAGAGCTGAGTAGCCGATTCCGGATTAGTTGCCCTCTGTGCTGGTTGGCGGAGCCGTAGATCCTGGTAGTACCCGCCGCTGTGGAGCCGTTCCGGAGCCTGGTTGGCGAGCCAGATCAGGGTCTCGGCCCCCTTTTCCGCACGGCGGGCCGGCATCAGCCGCATGGCGAAGGTGATCAGCCGGCTGTCACCGCCGAACCGGGTCCGCACCACGCCCGGGTGGAAGCAGTACGTCGGCAGGTCCGGCCAGCGGCGGGCCGCCTCCGTGGTGAACAGGATATTCGCCTGTTTGCTGGTGCCGTAGGCGTTCATCGCGCGGTACCGGCGCAGCGGCTGGTTGAGATCGTTCGGGTTGAGTGACCCGCTGCGGTGGGCGCCGGACGCGGTCACCACGACCCGGCCGAGTCGATCCCGCAGGAGGTTGGTCAACAGGAACGGTGCGAGATGGTTGGTCTGAATCGACAGCTCGTAGCCGTCAACGGTGGTGGTCGGCGCGAGCACGATCCCCCCAGCGTTGTTGGCCAGCACGTCGATCCGGTCGTACGCGGCGCGCAGCCGCTCGGCCAGGGCACGGACATCGTCGAGGCGGGCGAAATCCGCGCGGAACACCTCCGGCAGTTCGCCAGCAGCCTCCCGGAGCTGCTCGGCGGCGGCGTGGAGGCGGGCCGAGTCGCGCCCGACGAGTACCACCTGGTCGCCGCGGCAGGCCAGGTCAACGGCGGCGGCGAGGCCGATGCCGGAGCTGGCTCCGGTCACCACCACCAGTCGACGCCCAGTGAGATCTTCCACAGGTTCGTTCACCCCAGTCACGGCCCGAGGTTACCGTGACGTCCCCATTACTTTGGCATCGTCAAGCCGCCTGCTTGGATCGCCAAGTCCAGATACGTCTGCATGGTTGAGGTGGCGCCGGCCTGTCGCCGGACGCTGGAAGGAGCGCTTACATGACCGCTGTCGGTCGCCCCCGTCGGTCCTGCCTCGCGGTACCGGGTTCCAGCGTCAAGATGCTGGGGAAGGCGCAGGGCCTCCCCGCCGACCAGGTCTTCCTCGATCTGGAGGACGCGGTCGCGCCGCTCGCGAAGCCGGACGCGCGGAAGAACATCATCGCCGCCCTCAACGAGGGCGACTGGACCGGCAAGACCCGGGTGGTCCGGGTGAACGATCTGACCACCCCATGGACCTACCGGGACGTCATCGATGTGGTCGAGGGCGCCGGCGCCAACCTGGACTGCGTCATGCTGCCGAAGGTGCAGGACGCCGGCCAGGTGCAGTGGCTGGACCTCACCCTCACCCAGGTGGAGAAGACCCTCGGCCTCCAGGTCGGGCGGATCGGTATCGAGGCGCAGATCGAGAACGCGGCCGGCCTGGTGAACGTTGATGCGATCGCCGCGGCGTCGCCTCGGGTGGAGACCATCGTCTTCGGCCCCGCCGACTTCATGGCATCGATCAATATGAAGTCGCTGGCGGTCGGGGCGCTGATCCCGGACTACCCGGGCGATCCCTACCACTACATTCTGATGCGCATCCTGATGGCCGCCCGGATGCATGACAAGCAGGCGATCGACGGCCCGTTCCTGCAGATCCGGGATGTTGATGGGTTCCGCGACGTGGCCAAGCGCTCGGCCGCGCTCGGCTTCGACGGCAAGTGGGTGCTGCACCCGGGCCAGTTGGAGGCCGCAAACGAGGTCTACTCGCCAGCTCAGGACGACTACGACCACGCCGAGCTGATCCTCGACGCCTACCAGCACTACACCTCCGAGGCTGGCGGGAAGCTCGGTGCGGTGATGCTCGGCGAGGAGATGATTGACGAGGCGTCGCGCAAGATGGCGTTGGTCGTCGCGGCGAAGGGCCGAGCGGCCGGGATGGCTCGTACCTCTTCCTTCACCCCGCCCGCGCAGTAGCCGGCCGGCGGTCGGGGCGGTCAGCCGCTTCCGGCCCGCCGGGCTTGGCCCCGGTTTCTCGGGGGCGGCCCGTTGCGGCTGGGTGGGCTCAGCCGGTGCTCGCGGGTTCGGTGGCGACAGGGACGAGCACCACCACGGAGAAGACGATCAGGAGTGTTGCCAGGCCGGTGAGGATCCAGCCGACGATGATCGCGGCCTTCGCCAGGCCCTCGCCGCTCTCGCCGGTTTCCCGGATCTGCTTCTGCGCGACGTGGCCGAGGATCGCCCAGACCGGCGCGGTGATGCAGGACGTCAGCCCGAACAGCGACAACACCAGGGCGGCGACGGCCAGACTGTTCGGCTGCGGCCGGGGGCAGCCGTAGCCCGGGTACGCGCCCGGCGGGTTGACGTTCGGTGGGTAGCTGGCCGGCGGGTAGGCGCCCGGGTAGTTCTGCTCTCCGTTTGGGTAATGGTGAGCCGCCAGCGTAGTCAGCCGAATGAAGTTCGGGACATTGCCACCGCGCCGCGTTGCTCGGGCCGGGGCAAACGGGCAGGATTCTGACATGGCGATTGACGCGAGTGCCGGGAGCCGACCGAAACGAGACGCGAGTCGTCGCGGTGTGGCCCGCCGTAGCCGGGCGACGGGCGGCAGCGGGGCCGGGCCCGGCGGGCAGGACGAGCAGGTACCCCTGCCGGAGCCGGTCACCATGCGGCTGGACGGGCGGGTGGCGTTGGTGACCGGAGCCGGCAGCCCGGACGGGATCGGGTACGCGACCGCGCGTCGCCTCGCCGACCTGGGCGCGCGGGTCGCCATCGTCTCCACCACTCGCCGCATCCACGAGCGGGCCGGCGAGCTGGGGGTCACCGGATTCGTGGCTGACCTTACCGATGAGTCGGAGGTCGGTGCGTTGGCGGATGCGGTCACCGAGCAACTCGGTGACGTGGAGGTGTTGGTCAACAACGCGGGCTTGGCGAGTCGGGCGAGCCCGGAGGTGCTGCGGCCGGTCGCCCAGCTCAGCTACGAGGAGTGGCGCGGTGAGATCGATCGCAACCTGACCACGGCCTTCCTGTGTAGCCGGGCGTTCATCGGCGGGATGGCCGAGCGGGGTTGGGGCCGGATCGTGAGCCTGGCGGCGACTGCCGGCCCGGTCAACGCCTTGCCAACGGAGGCCGCCTACGCGGCGGCCAAGGCGGGAGTCGTCGGGCTGACCCGGGCGTTGGCGATGGAGATGATTGCGGACGGGGTGACCGTCAACGCGGTGGCCCCGGGGACCATCCACACCGCCGCATCAACGATGGCCGAACTCAAACAAGGACTGGGCACGCCGGTGGGTCGGCCGGGCACGCCGGACGAGGTGGCGGCGTCCATCGCGTTCCTCTGCTCGCCGGCTGCCTCCTACATCACCGGTCAGATGCTGGTCGTGGACGGCGGCAACAGCGTGCGCGAGGCGCAGTTCCGCTGACCCAGGGCGCTCACCACCCCGGTCGCCACGCCCCCGGGCCTGGGCGTTTCGATTCAGTACGTGCCGCTCTCGTTGCCGCCGATGGCGGCCAGGACCGCCCAGCCGCAGCAGGCCAACAGGCCGAGCGCGGTGAAGATGTAGCTGAGGATCAGGCCCGCGGTGGCGAGTTGGCCACCGGACTCGCCGCTGGTGCGCAGCTGCCGGCGGGCCAGGTGGCCGAGGACGATGCCAGCGGGTGCGAAGACGAAGGCGAAGACCAGGCAGAGGATGGCCAGGACGTTCGTCGCCGAGCTTCTGGGCGGACCATAGAGCTGGTGCTGCTGCCCCCATTGTGGCTGTTGCGCCCACGGTTGTTGCTGTTGTTCCCATTGTTGCTGTTGTTCCCACTGCTGCTGTCCCCACTGGGGCGGGCCGCCCTGCGCCGCACCGTGCTCCGGCTGGTTCGGGTCTGCTCGGTGCGAGGGGGGCGGCTCCGGGCCGGCGGTGGGCTGTTCCCAGGGGGACGCGGGCCGGTCGGGATCCGGTGGATCGGGCGACGATGGCTGGCTCACGGTTTTCTCCTCCTGCCGAGGTCCCTATGGCCGGACGCTACCCCGGCTGGTGAAACTTTTCACAGCGGTTGGGGGGACCGGTCGCCTTGGCGGCACCGCCCGCGCCGCCGATACTGGCCGAGCATTTGGTTACCCCCGAGTAGCACAACGACCCGGAGGCGGATATGGCGCGACTCGCCCAGACACCCGGCCTGACCGACGTGCAACAGTCGATTCTGGAAACCGTCCGGGAGTTCGCGAACAAGGAGATCATCCCGCACGCGCAGCGGTTGGAGCACGCCGACGAGTACCCGGCCGACATCCTGGACGGGATGCGTGAGATGGGGCTGTTCGGCCTGACCATCGGTGAGGAGTACGGCGGGCTGGGCGAGTCGCTGCTGACCTACGCGTTGGTGGTGGAGGAGCTGTCCCGTGGCTGGATGTCGATCTCCGGCATCGTTAACACCCACTTCATCGTGGCGTACCTGATCTCTCAGCACGGCTCGGTCGACCAGCGGGCCCGGTTGCTGCCGAAGATGGCGACCGGCGAGGTACGTGGGGCCTTCTCGATGTCCGAGCCGGAGTGCGGCTCCGACGTCTCGGCGATCACCTCGCGAGCGGTCCGGGACGGCGCGGACTACGTCCTCAACGGCCAGAAGATGTGGCTGACCAACGGGGCGTACGCGTCGGTGGTCGCCACCTTGGTCAAGACCGACACCGGCGCCGATTCGGTGTACGGGAACATGAGCACCTTCCTGCTGGAGAAGGAGCCGGGCTTTGGTGAGACCGCTCCGGGCCTCACCATCCCCGGCAAGATCGACAAGATGGGCTACAAGGGGGTCGAGACCACCGAGATGGTTCTCGACGGCGTGACCGTCCCCGAGTCCGCGGTGCTCGGTGGAGCGGAACAGGTCGGTCGCGGTTTCTACCAGATGATGGACGGGATCGAGGTGGGCCGGGTGAACGTGGCGGCCCGGGCCTGCGGCATCTCGATCCGCGCCTTCGAGCTGGCCGCCGCGTACGCGCAGCAGCGCCGTACCTTCGGCCAGCCGCTCGCCACCCACCAGGCCATCGCGTTCAAGCTGGCCGAGATGGGGACGAAGATCGAGGCCGCACACGCGTTGATGGTCAACGCCGCCCGGCTCAAGGACGCCGGACAGCGCAACGATGTCGAGGCCGGCATGGCCAAGCTACTCGCCTCCGAGTACTGCGCGGAGGTGGTCCAGGAGGCGTTCCGTATCCACGGTGGCTACGGCTACTCCAAGGAGTACGAGATCGAGCGCCTGATGCGGGAGGCCCCGTTCCTGCTCATCGGGGAGGGCACCTCGGAGATCCAGAAGACCATCATCTCTCGTGGTCTGCTCAAGGAGTACCGGCTCTGAGGCATGGTCAGCCCCGGCGGCTCAGGCCGGCGGCGGCGCGTTCGACGGCGAGGCAACGGTCCTCGACGTAGTCGATGCCGGCGTCGGCGGCGATCCGTCGGGCCGTTGGGGAGACGATGCCGAGTTGCAGCCAGACCGCCGGTGCGCCGATCGCGACGGCCGAGCGGACGACCTCCACCGCGTCGGCGGCCGGGCGGAACACGTTCACCAGGTCGACCGGGTGCGGGATGTCGGCGAGGGACGGGTGGGCGCGCTCGCCGAACAACTCGTCCACGGTCGGGTTGACCGGGATGATCCGCCAGCCGTGCTGTTGCAGCTGTAGCGGCACGGTGTGCGCGGGCTTTCGCGGATCCCGGGACGCGCCAACAACAGCGATCACGGCGGCGTCGGCGAGGAGCTGCTGGGGCGTGCGCATCCATCGACTCTAACGCCGCTGATCGTGGCGGGCCGCCGGGAGCAGGGGTGCGCCCGCGAGGTGCTGCCGGCAGTGCTGGGCCGCGGTATCCGGCGGGGGCGGAAGGCCGGGGGATCCGGTGGGGCGGCTAGAGCAGGCTGAGCTGCTCGGCGTGCGGCCGGTCGGGGGGCCGCGGGGTGCCCATCGCGATCTGCCCGCCCCGCCAGCTGGGTGCTGCCAGTTCTCGGCGGAGCAACTCGCCGGCATTGGTCTTGACGATCACTCTGCGGTCGACGTCGGCACCGGCGTCGAGGCCGAGGTAGGTGTGCGTGTTGCGGGCGAAGCAGTACCCGCACGCGTGGCTGCAACCCCGATATGGGTTGATGGTCCACTCGAAGGGGACCCGGGAGGCGCTCGGGACTCGGTTGGTGATCGACTTTGCCTGGATCTCACAGAAGGTCATGCCGGCGAAGTCGGGCGTGGGGAAGCTGCGGGCGGTGGCGCCGGTCAGCGCCAGCGGCAGGGGTGGCGTCGCTGGCGCTGACCCGTCGAGGCCGATCGTGCTCGGATCGGCGGCGAGGTTGTCCTAGCGCATGGCTGATATTCGAACACAGGTACGAACGGGCGGGCAAGTGTTGTGCGTGGGGGGCGTGCCCGCCCGAGGCGGGTCAGTGGGGGTGCTCGGCGAGCTTCTTGCGGACGTCGTCCATGTCCAGCGCCTCGACCTGCTCGATCAGGTTCTCGAGGGCCGACTCGGGTAGCGCGCCGGGTTGGGCGAAGACGATGACCCCGTCGCGGATCGCCATGATCGTTGGGATGGAGCGGATGTCGAATTTTGCACCCAGCTCCTGCTGCGCCTCGGTGTCGACCTTGCCGAAGACGATGTCCGGGTGCTTCTCCGAGGAGCGCTCGTACACCGGGGCGAACCGCTTGCAGGGGCCACACCAGTCGGCCCAGAAGTCGACCAGCACGATTCCGTCGCCGCCGGTCAACTCGTCGAAGTTCGCCGTGGTCAGCTCAACGGTTGCCATCTCAATCTCTCCGATCGCGTGGAACAGCTACCTCTGGTCGAACCAGGGCGCGCCGCAGGGAATTCCCGGGACCCTGATGGCCGAAACGCCGCCGTCGCGGGTCGGTTACGGGGGTGGCCAAAAGTATCGATGTATCTCGTTGGCGAGCTGGGTGCTGCAATACGCAAGTGCATGTCGCATTTGCGTAACCATCGGTAGTGGGAGCGCTCTCAGGGAGATTGATGACGTTGCGCCTACGGGTCGGTAACTTTAGTCATGACAAGGAGCTATTGGATCCACGGTGATCACTTGCGGCGGGGGTCTGGATTGCGCTGAGTGATGTAACAAAAAGGAAACTGTGACCCCCGTCTCTGTTGGAATGTGGCTTCGGTGCGGCAGAATCTGTCGCATCAGAGCGTGGGCGGCGGGTGCCGGGGAGGGCCCCGCCGCTCATTGCGTCCGGCCTCAGGCGGCACTGGTGTGACTTTTCCCGACCACCGTCGTCCCCCGGCCCACCTTTACGATCGGTAAGGCATGCTGTGCCGAACTCATCACCGCCCGTCGAAGGGGGATCAGGATGCAGTTCGGCCGCTACTACGAGGATTTCGAGGTTGACGCGGTCTACCGGCACTGGCCGGGCAAGACGGTCACGGAGTACGACGATCATCTCTTCTGCCTGCTCACGATGAACCATCACCCGCTCCACCTGGACGCGCACTACGCCGAGACCGCAAGCCAGTTCAAGCGCAACGTCGTGGTCGGTAACTACGTCTACTCCCTGCTGCTCGGCATGTCGGTGCCCGACGTCAGCGGCAAGGCGATCGCGAACCTGGAGATCGAATCCCTGCGCCACGTCGCCCCGACGTTCCACGGCGACACGATCTATGGCGAGACCACTGTCCTGGACAAGCGGGAGTCCTCCTCGAAGCCGGACCGCGGCGTGGTCGCCGTCGAGACCCGTGGCTACAACCAGGACGGCACGCTGGTCTGTGTGTTCCGGCGCAAGGTCATGGTGCCGAAGAAGGCGTACGCCGAGGCCGCGGCCGCCGACGGGGTGGATCTGGAGCGACCGAGTTTCCCCACGCCGCGCTGACGGCGTTGCCACGCCGGAGGCTCCGGAAGGCCTCCGGCGTGGCCCGCCCTTCGCACTATTACAGATTTATCCGGTACTCCTCGTTTTGTTGGCCTTTTCTCGGTAATCGGGGCTTATGCTGGCGCCGGAGGTTCCCATGAGCCACTCCGTCGCCGGCGAGCCGTCCGTCCCTGGCCGCCACGCCATACCGCCGACCGCTGCTCCCTACTCCAGCGCGGAGTGGGACCTGCTCTCCAGCCTGCCCAGCTGGACCGTCGCCGTTACCGCCACCCAAGCACCGGTGCGGGGGGTCGCCGCTGGGCTGGCCGGCCTCGACGCCGTCGCCGCGGGTCGGTCCTTCGACAGCGATCTGGTTCGCGCTGTGGTGGCCACGATCTACGCCCGGCACGACGGTTCGGCGAGCGCGCCGAGGGGGCGGCTCGCCGACGACGCCGAACTGCTCGCCGTCGCCCGCGCGGCGGCCCGGCTGCTTGAGCGGCGAGCCGATCCAGCTGACTCGGCCGCCTACCGACAGTGGGTGCAGTCGGTCGCCGCCCGGGTCTGCCGAGCCGAGCCGAGCCGGGGCGGGCCGGTCGCCCGCAGCGACCGGCGGTTCCTCGATCGGCTCGGGGATGCCCTGGGGCTGGGCTGAGTGGCACGTCCGACTGGCCGTACCCTCTAGGACCCGTGACCGGTGAGCAGTTTGAGGTGGGGGTGGGTCCGTGGCAGGGCACCCCGCCGGACGACCCGCGCTACGACCCAGACCTGCTGGCGCACGGTGACCGACGCAACGTCGTTGACCGGTACCGCTACTGGCGACAGGAGGCGGTCGTCGCGGACCTGGACCAGCGGCGGCACGACTTTCACGTGGCGATCGAGAACTGGCAGCACGATCTGAATATCGGCACCGTGGTCCGCAACGCCAACGCGTTCCTCGCCGCCGAGGTCCATATTGTCGGCCGCCGCCGATGGAATCGACGCGGCGCGATGGTGACCGACCGCTACCAACATGTGCGGCACCACGAGACGATCGAGGGCTTCGTCGCCTGGGCGACGGGTGCCGGGCTCTCGGTGGTGGGCATCGACAACCTGCCGGGTTGTCAACCGCTGGAGACGGCCGCGCTGCCCCGGCGGTGCGTGCTGCTCTTCGGTCAGGAGGGCCCGGGTCTGTCCGAACCTGCTCGGGCCGCCTGTGACCAGCTCTTCTCGATTGCCCAGTACGGCTCGACCCGTTCGATCAACGCCGGCGTGGCCAGTGGCATCGCCATGCACGCCTGGATCCGGTCCTACGGCGGGCCAGCGGCCTGAGGCGGTGCCAGCCCTCCACTGTGTGGTGTGCGATCATCGATTGATCGAAGCGCGTCGGCCGGCGAAGCTCGGGGATCGTGGCTGCATGCGATAACCTGGCCGACGAGTGCGGGGTCGTTGCTCGTGGGTCGTTCGGCGTGACCTTTCGAGGTTGACGCGCCTTGGGCTCAGGCACGGTGCACCCGCTCCGGAGTCCGGTGGGCTTGACATGTCCCCCGGAATGTCGGAGAACGGACACAGTCAAATAACTGTACGGCATCACGCTGATACTCTGAGTGTCGCTGCGGTAATCGGACCCGGCGCCCGCGCGAGAGGATGGCCCGTCATGGTCAAGAAGGTCCTCACCTGGGCCGGTATCGCATTCCTGATCTTTTTCGTGGCCTACCGGCCAAACTCCGCGGCGGACGTCTTCAAGTCGCTTGGCGGCGGTCTCGTGGACATCGCCCAGGGGTTTGGCGAGTTCGTCACCAACATCGTCGGCTAGTCGACGATGGGCAGCCCCTCCGGTCCCCCCTTCGACCCCGACGATCCCGACCGGGAGCGCCGGGAGCGCGACACGGAATCGATCCCCCGGATCGAACCAGAGGACGGATCCGGCTATGGATCCGATCCACCCCCGTTCCCGGGTCCTGGCCCGTTCGATGAGGCGAGGCTGGGCGAGGGGCCCGGTTTCGCCGACGACAGCCGGTCGGGGCGGACCTGGATTCCGGACCCCGAGGGCGACTACCAGCCGCCGCAGATCTCCGAGGACGAGATCGCCGGCCTGCGGGCGGACTCGGCCGGCATGGCGCCGCGCCGGGTCCTGCCGCTGGAGGATGAGCCCAGTTCACTCGTCGCCCGCTACCTCTTCCCCACCGAGCGGTACCGGGGTGAGTGGAAGCGGCACTGGGTTCACCTCGTCACCCCGCTGCTCATCGGCGTCGTCGCCACCTTCGTGCTGGGGTACCTCTCCGGCTTCCTCGCCGGCCGGGATGTCGGTGGGCTGACCACCGTCGCGGTGCTGGCCTGGTTTGCCGTGATGGGTTGGGTGGCGTGGCGGGTCGCTGACTGGTGGTACGACCGGTTCATCCTGACCAACAAACGGGTGATGGTGGTCAACGGCATCATTACCCGCCGGGTGGCGATGATGCCGTTGGTGCGGGTTACCGACATGAAGTACGAGCAGACCCCAGCCGGGCGAGCGCTCAACTATGGCACCTTCGTCCTCGAGTCCGCCGGTCAGGAACAGGCGCTGCGCGAGATCAAGAACCTGCCCAACCCGAACGAGCTCTACCTGCGTGTCGTCGAGGAGATGTACGAGCCGCAGGCGGTCGAGGCGCGGCTGGGCAAGGAAGCCGACGAGGCGAAGGCCGACGACGGCGCCTGAGACAACACCGGAGCCGGCGTGACCAGCGTCCCTTCTGGGGTAGGCGACGTGCCGTCCGCGCCGGCGCCGTTAGGTTGATCCGGTGGATATCAAGCTCTTCGGCGAGGTCTTCGTAACCCTGCTCGTGATCGTTGACCCGCCGGGCATGATGCCCATCTTTCTGGCGCTGACCGGACCGTTGTCCGCGCGGGACCGGCATCGGGCGGCCTGGCAGGCGGTGGCGCTGGCGCTCGGGGTGATCGCGATCTTCGCGGTGGCGGGCTCGACCCTGCTCGACTACCTGCACGTGGACCTGCCCGCACTGCAGGCCGCCGGTGGCCTGCTGCTCGTACTGGTCGCCCTGGAACTGTTGACCGGCAAAGCGGATGACCCCAGCCAGCAGGCCACCTCGAACATCGCGCTGGTGCCGCTGGGCACCCCGCTGCTCGCCGGTCCCGGCGCGATCGTGGCCACGATGCTCTTCATGCAGCAGGCCGATGGCGCGACCGACATAACCGCGATCGCCGGCGCGATCGTCGCCGTGTTGCTCGCCGTCTGGGTGGTCCTGCGCTTCTCCGGCGGGATCGTCAAGATCCTGCGTCCGGGTGGGATCGAGGTGCTGACCCGGATCGCCGGACTGCTGCTGGCGGCGATCGCGGTCCAGCTGATCGCCGATGCGGTGGCCGCCTTCGTCACCCAGTACACGACCGCGGGCTGACACTGTCGGGGGCGGATGGCAGGATCGCGGTGTGCGACGAGCTGGCCGACCTTCCACCAACCCGCCGCGACCCCGCGTCGCCGAGCCCGAACAGCTCGGTTTCGAGGGCATGCCGGAGCGGCTCTTCGTCTGCACCCCCAGCAAACTCGGCGCCTACGCGGATTGCCCACGGCGTTACCGCTACACCTACCTGGACCGGCCCGCCCCGCAAAAGGGGCCGCCCTGGGCGCACAACTCACTCGGGGCCAGCCTGCACACCGCGTTGAAGAACTGGTATGCGCTCCCCGTTGACCGGCGGCGGTCGGCGGCGCTGGCGACGCTGCTCAAGGGCACCTGGGTGCGCGACGGCTACCGGGATCCCGAGCAGGAGCGAGCCGCGTTCCGAAAAGCGCTGGGTTGGCTTGAGGCATACGTGGCGACGCTTGACCCGGAGACCGAACCGTTGGGGGTGGAGCGGGTGGTCGCGGTGAAAACCGGGGTGCTGGCGTTCAATGGCCGCGCCGACCGGATCGACTCCCGGATCGGGCCGGCGGGGGCGGAGCTCGCCATCGTGGACTACAAGACCGGCCGGGCCGGGCTGGACACCGACGACGCCCGCGGCTCGCTGGCGCTGGCGCTCTACGCGTACGCGGCGGAGCGGGTCTTCCGCAAGCCGTGTCGCTGGGTGGAGCTGCACCACCTGCCGACCGGGACCATCGCCGCGCACGAGCACAGCCCGGAGTCGCTTGCGCGGCAGGTGTCCCGGGCTGAGGAGACCGCCCGGGACATCATTGCCGGTGAGCGCTCGGTCGCCGCCGGCGGTGACCCGGACCAAGCCTTCCCCACCGCCCCGGGTCCGCGTTGCGGCTGGTGTGACTTCCGGCGGCACTGTCCGGTCGGTGCACAGACGCCGGGGAAGGATCCGTGGACCGCCGTGGAGCGGGTGACCGACAGCGCGTGACGGTCACGCCCCGAGACCGCCCACGGGACCGGGGGCGCGTTGCGTCCCCGGCGCAACGGCGTGAGCCGGGTCGGTCAATCTTCGGCGCGGCGGCGGGCCTGGCAGCGGGGGCAGAGACCCCAGAAGGTCACGTCGGCCTCGTCCACCTCGAAACCGTGGGCGGTGTTCGGGTCGAGGCAGGGGGCGTCGCCGACGGCGCAGTCCACGTCGGCGATGTCGCCGCAGCCCCGACAGACAACGTGGTGGTGATTGTCGCCAACGCGGGCCTCGTAGCGGGCGGGGCTGCCGGCCGGCTCGATCCGGCGGGACAGCCCGGCCCGGGACAGTGCGCCGAGCACGTCGTAGACCGCCTGGGTGGAGACCGAGGTGAGACGCTCTCGGACCCGCCGAGCGATCTCGTCCACCTCCAGGTGGCCCCCGGCGGCGAGCACGTCGAGGACAGTGAGGCGGGGACGGGTTACCCGCAGACCCTTCGACCGGAGCAGCTCCGCACTACTGGGCATGCGCCAATGACAGCACGCGACGACCGAGAGCGACAACCGGGCGGCGGACCGGCGGGGTGAACCGAGCGGATCACGACTGCGTGTAGCTCGGGCGCGGGACGTAGGTGGGTGGGTCAGGTGACCGTAGGCTGGCCGTCCCGTGCCGGCACTCACCCGGAGGTGTCCATGTTTAAGGAGTTCATGGGGCTGCCCGCCCACGTTCTTGTGGTGCACGCTGTGGTCGTTTTCGTGCCGCTACTCGCGCTGGTGGCGATCGCCTATGTCGCGTTGCCGCGGTTCCGGCCCCGGATCGACTGGGCGCTCGTCCTGCTGGCGGTGACGGCGCCGGCCACCGCGTGGGTCGCGGTGCAGTCCGGCGAGGAGCTGAGCGATCTTTTCACCGCCCGCGGAATACAGGGGCCGATCGTTGACCAGATCGCTGAGCACTCGCGGTACGGTGCCCTGACCTTCCGGTACGTACTGGTGTTGGCGGTCGCCGCCATCGTGCTGCTCGTGGTGACCAGCGGTCGCCCCCGTGCGCCGAAATCGCCGCCCTGGGTGATCCGCGTGCTGTCAGTGGTGGTGGTCGCGTTCGCCGTCGTCAGTCTCATCTACGTCTCGCTCACCGGGCACACCGGCGCCGAGGCGGTCTGGGGGAACACCCTCTGACCCTCAGCGCACCAGCCGGACGCAGAACGCACAGCTGAGCGCCAACAGGATCACGACGACGACCGCCCCGACGGTCCAGGTCAGGTGCTGCGCTCGCTGCTCGGCCCGGTCCAGCGCCGTCAGGTCCTGTCCGGGAAGCTGCCGTGGTGGTGGCGGCTGGACGTGTAGCGGCGGATGCCAGCCGGCCGGCGGCGGGATGGTCGGCGGCGGGCCGGTGTATCCGCCGGGCGGAGTTGTCGGCTGCGGGGCGGGCTCGGCGGGCGGTGCGCCGGCCGGGTGGGACTCGGCGGGCGGGTCGGGCTCGCCGGGCGGTGCGCCGGCCAGGTCGGTCTCGCCGGGCGGAGCACCGACGCCGGGGGGTCGCCAGTAGTCGTCCGCGGAGCTGCCGGGAGTCGTCACGCCCGCTGACGCTATCAAGGGCCAGCCCACCCTGCAGACACCCTCAGGCGCACCCCGGGAACGCGGTCCGGTGGTCGAGGTGCATCGGGACCGCGCTGTCTCCTCGGCCGGCCGGGCTAGGGTTAGCTTTGTGACCCACCAGGAGCCGGGAAGATCCGGGGTGCGTGCCGAGGATCGGCCGAGCAAGCGGCGCGATGACGGCTACTCGATGCTGCCGGAGCGGGCCGTTGACGACACCGACCAGGGGTGGGGGGAAGTCACCGGCGGTAACGACGTGTGGTTGCTCGAGCAGCGCCCGCCGCACTGGGACTGAGTACGTGGGCCTGATCCGGGTGCCGTAGCCATCACCTCCGTCGGGCGAGGCCGCTTCCGAGACTCCGGACGACTCACCCTGGTGGGATCGCGTTCCACACCGTGGCTGGCCCGCTCGGTCATCGCCGCACCCTGCCCAAACCGTCGTCGCGAAGCCGGGGCTGACCGTTGCTCCCGGCTTGTTGATCTTCTCCCAATGCAGGTGGGGTCGCCATTGTCAAGCCTAGCAATGTTAAATATGTGAATCGATTGTATTAAGCGTTGCTAAAGGATTTGGTGCGGCCCTGGTGGTGAATTGACGGCGTATGCGAGTGTTCTCCCCACTGTCGGCTTTGGAGGGAGAACAGGTTGTCTGTCAGGAGAATGATCACCGCCATCTTGGTCCCACTTGCGCTGATACTCGGTTCGGGCACGGCGGCGGTAGCCACGACCACGACCGCGACCGCGACCGCGACCGCGACCGCGAACACGACAGCGGAGCGGACCTATAACACCTGGGTCTGGAACATTGCCGGCTGGACGATGAATGACTCGTCAACAACGAACGGTTTGATCAAGGCGATCACCGACTCGATCATTAACCGGACCGCGGACTTCGCCGCCCTCAACGAGGTGTGCCTGGGGCAGTATCAGGCTGTTATTCAAAGGCTGCGCGACCTGGGCTGGCCGGAAGACGACAGCAACTTCGCCCGGTTTGAGACGTCCCACTCCACCTCCTGCAAGGGTGGGGCCATGGGAAACGCTATCTTCAGCAAGGCCCCACTCGGCACCGCCTTGCGTTACACGCTGCCCTCGGACGGGTCATCCGAGGACAGGACGCTATTGTGTGCCCCATTGTTGACTATGCAGAAAATGGTGTTCTGCACCACGCACATTACGCCATCTAATGCGATTATCGACGGTAAGAATATCAATGAGCAGCAGCTGGACGAGGTGCACGGCCTCATGGAGACCTTCAACGGGCTTGGGATGACCGCCATTCTCGCTGGCGATCTCAACAATGAGGCCAACGACGCGCGGTTGAACAAGTGGTACTCGTCCAGTGTGAACACTCAGCACAACTCCGCCAACTATGGCAGCTATCGGGAGCTGGATGACACGGACACCCGTTGTGTCGGGTACGGCGAGACCACCTTCGGCAACAACGACGAAGGCCCGTGTGGGCTGGGCCGCAAAATTGACTTCATCTTCGTGCGAGAGAATCGTCTTGCCGGGTCGTACGACGGTGACTCGCTCTCCATCTCCACCGTGTGCGGCGGCCCCTGTTCCGACCACCGGATCGTGATCGGCACGGCCACGGTCGAGGTGAACCTCTGACCCGGTCGGTCCGCCCCCTGCCACCGAGCTGAACCCAAGCGATCACGGGCAGCCCCTGCGTGTTGACGGTCCCGCTGAGGGACCGTTTCCCGACCGGGTCTGCCCGTGATCGACGTGCCGGAGGCCGGGGCAGGGCGAGGCGGGGCGACCCCGCCCCTCGCTCAGCTGGTGCCGCTGGCGGCGGGGGTCTTCTGGCCGCCGGAGTTGGCCGAGGAGCCCGTGCTCTTCGCGGAGGTTGCGCCGCCCGCTGCGGAGCCGTTCGACGCCGCTCCGTTCGACGTCGATCCGCTCGAGGTCGAGTCCTTCGAGGTCGAGTCGCTCGACGAGCCGGAGTCGTTGCTCGCGGCGGCGGGCTTGCTGCCCGCGCCACCCGAGCCCGAGTCGGAGCGGGAGTCGGTGCGGTAGAACCCCGACCCCTTGAACACGATGCCGACCGAGTTGAACAGTTTCCGCAACCGCCCCGCGCAGGTGGGGCACTCGGTCAGCGGCTCGTCGGTGAAGGACTGCACCGCTTCGAGCTGGTGGCCGCACGCGGTGCAGGCGTACTGGTACGTGGGCACGTTCTCCTCCGGAACTGGCACTGTCGGTTGGCACTCAACGTATTCGAGTGCCAATGGTGCGTCATCGCTCCGGATTCGTCCAGCGGACGTGTGGTGCGCGACACCACCGCGGGTTCACCGCGGCACGGCACCGTCCAGCGTACGCAGGCCGTCCGCCGGGGTGACCACAGCGTGGACCGGCCGGTCATGCGGCTCCATCGGTAGGGTGTGCACCAGCTCACCATCGTGCAGCGGCACCACGGTCAGGGTGGACGCCGGGACCCGGGCGAGCGCCCGGTCGTACGAGCCGCCACCCCGCCCCAGGCGCACCCCCCGCCGGTCCACCGCCAGCGCCGGCAGCACCATCAGGTCGGCCGTCACGACCGCGGCCCGGCCCAGCGAGGGCGCGGTCGGCTCCCGCATCCCCCGCCCGGCGGCGGCCAGGTCGTCGGGCCCGGTCCACGGCGCCCAGTCCAGGTCGAGGTCAGCCCGGAGCACCGGCAGCAGCAGTTCGGCGCCCTCCGGCAGCGCCGCGTGCAGTACCGCCGGCAGATCCGGGCCCCCGGGTTCGGTGGCGACCGGCACGTACGCGGTCACCCGGCGTGGGCGCAGCCGGCGCACCAGGGCGACCAGGCCGGCCTGGACCTGCCGCGTGGCGGCGGCCCGCTCGGCGTCGCCGAGCCGCCGACGGTGGGCGAGCAGCCTGGTTCGCGCCGCAAACTTGGCATCGCGGGTTAATTCCGCCCGATCAGAAAAATCTGGCACGCAACACTCCTGACGCAGGGCTCATCCGGGAGTGACTCTGTGTCAGCATCGCAGGCATCGGCCGGCGAAGTCCCGGGGGGACCGAGTGACACTACGGGCACGCTTAACCGCAGCCTTCCTCACCGTGGTGCTCGGCCCGGTGCTGGTCGGGGCGTACCTCGTGGGGTCAGCGGTGAACAGCATCGATCGAAGCCGGTCCGCCGACCGGCTCGCGGTAGCCACGACCGCCGTCCGAACCGCGGTCAACGTGCTCTGCCAGCAGCTGCGGACGGCCGCGGAGGTGGTGGCCCTCGCCGCCGATCGGGCGGTCGCCGTGGGGCAGGTGGTCGATCGGGGTCTCGCCGCCGCCGTGCGGGTTACCGATGGTGCGGGGCAGGTGCTTCATGCCACCGCGCCGCTGCCCGCCGCGCCCTGGCGGGACTGCGCGGCTCGTACCCCGGCCGAAGCTCCGCCCGGTGCGTTGGCCGTTCGGGTGGAACTGCGGGGCGGCGCCACCGGGGCCGCGCCGGGCGCGGTCACCGCGGTGCAGCCGGTCAACCCTGCGTTCGTGGCGCGGCTAGCGGTGCTCACCGGGGCAGCGGTCACCCTGCTCGACGGCGCGGACCACCCGGCTGGCCGGTTCCAGCGCACCACCGAGTCGGCGGGAGTGCGCGAGGCGGTGCTCGGCGCTACCGGTGGATGGGACGGTGAACAGGTGGTGGGCACCGACGGTCGGTACGTGCGGCGGGTCGGTCCGTCCGACGGGCAGCCACTGTCGCTGGTGCTCTCCGTTCCGCGCGAGCAGCCCGTCAGTCTGTACGCCGCTCTGGCCGCCGCCGTGCTGTTGACCGTGCTGTTGGTGGTCGTTGTCGCCGGACGGCTGGCCCGGGCCACCAGCCGACCCCTGGTCGAACTGGCGGGGGCGGTGGACCGGGTGGCCCGGGGCGATCTGACCGCACGGGTACCGGTGCGCGGCCGGGACGAGATCGGACGGCTGGCCGGAGCGTTCAACCGGATGACCCGGGAGACCGGCACCTACGTCGCCGCGCTGACCAGCAGCCGGGACCAGCTGCGGGGACACCTGGAGGTGCTGGGGGACACCCTGGCCAGTACCCATGACCTGCAGCGGATTCTGCGGGTCATCCTGCACAGCGCCATCGCGGCGACGGGCGCCCGCGCGGGGGCGGTACTCCTCGTCGATTCGGCGGGGCTGCTGGTCGCGCAGGCCACCGAAGGGCTCGAGGCGCCGGCCGGTGGGCCGGGGCCGATCCGGGTGCCGCTGGGCGACCTGGTGGGCGCGGTTACGGTCAGCGGAGAGGCGCGCCGCGGCCGGGTGGAGCCGCCGGTGGCGCCGCCGGGGGAGCCCGCTTGCCGGACGTACATTGCGGTGCCCTTCGCGGCTCCGCAGGCTGATGGTGCTCCATGGGATGGCGGCCCATCCCCCCACGCGGGTGGGCCGCCGGACGGTGCGGCGCCGGCGACGTTCGGCGTGCTCGCCCTCTACGACCGGCTCGGCGGGGAGGAATTCGACGACGACGACCTGGTCACGCTGCGCACCTTCGCCGGGCACGCCGCGGTGGCGGTGGACAACGTCCGGGTGCACGAGGAGACCCAGCGGCTGTCGCTGACCGATCCGCTCACCGGTCTCTGGAACTACCGCTACCTGCGCCAGTCGCTCCGCCGTGAGGTGGAACGGGCCACCCGGTTCGGCCGAATGCTCAGCGTCCTCGCCCTCGACCTGGACCGCTTCAAAGACGTCAACGACACCCACGGACACGCTGCCGGGGACGGGGTGCTGGTCGAGTTCGCCCGGCGGATCCGCGGCGAGATCCGCGAGGTCGACCTCGCCTTCCGGCTGGGAGGAGAGGAGTTCGTGGTGCTGCTACCGGAGACCGACGCCACGGGTGCGACCATCGTCGCGGAGCGGCTCGGTGCGGCGGTACGGGACACCCCGATCGCCGTCGGCGGGTTGGCTGCCCCGACCCAGGTGCCGGTGACCGTCTCTATTGGTGTCGCTGTCCACCCCCACCACGGTGGCACCGGACAGGAGGTGCTCAACGCCGCTGATGAAGCTCTGTACGCGGCGAAAGCCAGCGGCCGAGACACCTGTCGGGTCGCCGGAGCGGCGAAGGCGCCCGCGACCGGGCCCGGGCTGCCGGCGCCGGCCGGCCCAGCCGAGGGGACACCCCGAGCCGGGGCGCGGGATGAGCCGTCGGCGCAGCCCGGTGCCGGTGGGAACGGGTCGGAGACCGAGGCGGCGCCGGGGTCTGGAGCGGTCACTCCCCGCGGCGCGACTTCCGGTCCTCACCGGCCACGGCAGAGCCGCGGCCGATAGTCTCGCGGCATGTCGGAGCACTCAGCGAAAACTCCATCGACGGCCATCGGGACCGGCGGTCCCCGCGCGGTCAAGGCGGTCATTCCGGCCGCCGGGCTCGCCACCCGCTTCCTGCCGGCCACCAAAGCGGTGCCCAAGGAGTTGCTCCCCGTGGTCGACCGGCCGGTGTTGCAGTACATCGTCGAGGAGGCCACCCAGGCCGGGATCGCCGACGTCCTGTTGATCACCGGGCGCGGCAAGACCTCCATGGTCGATCACTTCGACCGCCGTCCCGACCTGGAAGAGCGGCTCGCAAAGAAGCCCGAGCTGCTGGCCGAGGTCAAACGGACCGAGGACCTGGCCGCGATCTACACCTGCCGGCAACCGGATCAGCTTGGGCTCGGCCACGCCGTCGGCTACGCCGAGTCCCACATCGGGGACCAGCCCTTCGCGGTGCTGCTCGGCGACGAGTTCGTGAAGCCGACCGAGCCGCTGCTGCCGGCCATGTTGGAGCTGCAGGCCCGTACGGGCGGGGTCGTGCTGGCCTTCTTCGAGGTCGAGCCCGACCAGACCTCCCGTTACGGCATCGCCTCGGTGGCTCCAACCGAGGCGGAGTTCGCCGACCTCGGTGACGTGGTCCGGGTGACCGGCCTGGTGGAGAAGCCGGAGCCGGAGGAAGCCCCCAGCAATCTCGCCGTGTTGGGCCGCTACGTCCTTCCTGGCCGCATCTTCGAGGCGATCCGCCGGACCGATCCGGGCAGCGGCGGCGAGATCCAACTGACCGATGCGATGGAGCTCCTGCGTACCGAGGGGGTGCCGGTGCACGCCATCGTCTACCGGGGCACCCGGTACGACACGGGCATGCCGTTGGGCTATCTCCAGACCGTCGTGCAGATCGCCGCGGAACGCGACGACCTTGGCGCCGAGTTCCGTAAGTGGCTCGCCGACTTCGTCAACGCGGGCTCCTCGGGTGGTCCGCGTACATGAACGCGACGGCCGACGCCGAGGCGGCCGTGAACGAGTTGACGCCGCTCGCCGACTACCTGGGCAGTGTGCTGCGCAGGTTACGCGCACTGCCGCCACTCGACCTCGACCTCACCCAGGCGTACGGAAACGTCCTCGCCGAGGATGTCGTCGCGACACACTCCGTCCCGGCCTTCGACCAGGCGGCCGTGGACGGGTACGCGGCGTGCTGGGAGGACATTGCCGCCGGTGGCCGGGGCATCGTGTCCGCACCGGCCCAGGCCGGCTCGCCCGGCGGGCGGGTCGTGCAGCTCAACGTCGTCGGTGACCTGGGTGCCGCTAGTTGGCGTCCGGTCCGACTCACCCCGGGGACCTGCTTCTCGGTGGCCGCCGGGGCGCCGCTGCCGATCGGTGCGGACCTGGTGGTTCCGGTCGAGTGGACCGACCAGGGCATGGCCTCGGTGGAGATCTACCGGATACCGAAGCGGGGGTACAGCGTCCGCAAGGCCGGCGAGGAACTCCCGGCCGGCACGTTGCTCGCCCGGGTCGGTACCTACGTCTCGCCGGCGCTGGTCGCGGTGCTCGCCGCTACCGGAATCGGCCATGTGGTGGTCCGGCCCAGCCCACGCGTGGTGGTCGTGGCCACCGGCGACGAACTCGTCGAGGTGGGGCGGGGCAGCCAGCCCGGCCAGGTGGTGGACGTGAACTCGCACGCGTTGACTGCGGCGGCGGCTGAGGCCGGCGCTCTCGCGTACCGGGTGGGCATCTGCGACGACGACCCGGAGGGGTTACGAGGCCTGCTGGAGGACCAGACCCTGCGGGCCGATCTGATCATCACTACCGGTGGTACCGGCACCGGGCCGGGCGACATGGTCCGGCGGATCCTCTCCCGTCGGGAGGGGAACCGGACCGGCCCGGTGGCCTTCACCGAGGTGGCGCTCTACCCCGGTACCGCGCTCGGGTTCGGTACGGTCAGCCCGGAGGAGGTGCCGGTGGTCTGCCTGCCCGGGGATCCGGGGGCGGCGCTGATCGGTTTCGAGGTACTGGCCCGACCGGTGATCAATATGTTGGCCGGGGCGGAGCCGGTCTTTCGCCCCGGTGTTCGGGGACATCTACTGGAGACGATTTCGTCGCCGGCGGGGTTGCGTGAGTTCCGACCGGCGCAGGTCGCGGAGCGGCGTGGCGGCGGCTACACCGTCCAGCCGTTGCGGGGCGGGCCACTGGCCCTTTCCGGACTGGCCGAGGCGAACGGGTTGCTGGTGCTCGGTGAGCGGGTGACCACCGCCGCTGCGGGTTCCACCGTGGACGTTCTGCTGCTGGACCGACGTCGGTGAGGGTGCTTGCCCCGGCCAGCGTTGAGGGCGGAGGATCGGCCGGTGAGTCTTCTGGGGCGTCGTACGCCGGGATGGCCCGCCGTGTTGGCGGACGGTCCGGTGCTGGTGCGGCCCTACCGGCGTTCCGACGCCATCGCCTGGTCTGAGGTGCGCCGCGCCAACGAGGCGTGGCTCGCTCCCTGGGAGGCATTGCTCCCAGGTGCCTGGGCGGACCGGAACTCACCCGACGCGTTTCGCTGGCTGTATCGGGAGCAGCGCCGCTCGGCCCGGATCGGCGAGAGCATGCCGTTTGTGGTCTGTCTCCGCGAGGCAGGACGGGAACGCCTGGTCGGGCACCTGAATGTCGGCAGCATCGTGCGCCAGGCGTTCTGCTCGGGCTGTGTCGGCTACTGGGTGGATTCCCGGGTGGCCGGGCGAGGCATCATCCCGACCGCGCTTGCCCTGGCGGTGGACCACGCCTTCGGGCCGGGCGGGCTGCACCGGGTCGAGATCAGCATCCGCCCGGAGAACCAGCCGTCGCGTCGGGTGATGGAGAAGCTGGGCTTTCGCGAGGAGGCGTATCACGTGCGCTACATGCACATCGATGGCGCCTGGCGTGACCACATCGGGTACGCCCTGACCGGCGAGGATGTGGCGGCCGAGGGGGGCCTGCTGGCCCGTTGGTACCGGCTACGGGCAACGACCGGCTGAATGGGTCCCGACCGGGACGATCGGCGCGGCGTGCCGGCATCTGGTGCCTCCGCCCGTAACCTCAGGTAACTGCAAGCTAAGGCATTTGCAGCCCACCCGTAGGATCTTCGGCTTCAGGCCGAAATGTGATAGATCGTCCGGCGTTGGCCTGTGCTTGCCTGAAATTTCGGCGAACGGGAGGGGTGCGGGTGCCGACCTCGGTGCTCCTCGCCGTCCTCGCCGCCGCCGGCCTGCTCGCCCTGGCGCCGGCCCTGGTCCGCCGGTACGACGCGACCGAGCGGCTGGTGGCGGAGCGGGCGAAGTCGACGGCGCGGGTGCTCCAGCGCCGTCGACGGCGCCGCACTGTCCCAGGTCGCCGACCGGTAAATCCGCCGCGTTGGCTTTCAGTTACGCTAAGCGAGAATAGGGGTTCCGGTGCCGGCGGTGCCGAATCGGCGCCAGGGTCCCGTCGGTCGGACCAGCTGCGCGCGGTTCCGGCGAACCCCAAATGGCAGCGCCGGCTCGGCGGGCGCCTGGGCGCCCACCCACGCCGGCCCAAGCCGCGCCGCCGCCAGGGCCCCCCAGTCATCTACCGGCGGCGACGGGTGCTTGCCGCGCTGTTCTTGCTCAACGCCGTCGAGCTGGTCGGTGTGCTGTTCGTCGGCCCCGGATTCTGGATCAGCTTCGCGGTCACCGCCGCCCTGCTCCTGGCCTACGTCGCCCACCTGCGCTCCCGTGCCCTCGCCGACCAGCGCCGCCGACGCGCCCAGGCCCGCGAGGCAGCCTGGCTGGCCGCCCGTCAAGCCGAGGTGCGGCGCGAGCAGGCGCGCCGGGCCACGGCCCGGCGCGAAGCACAGCGCCGCCTGGCGGCCCAACGGGAGTCGGTGCGCCGTACCGCGATGGGCCTGGACCGGCCGGCGGACCTGCCGGCGGTGGCGAACGGCGGGACCGTCTCCTACCGGCGGGCCGGCGGCCTCCGCGGGCGCCCGTACCAGTCCGGCCGCGGTGCCCACCCGGCCTGACCTCGGAGATCGCCCGCCCGGCCGGAACCGGGCGGGCCACCCGCTCGGTTCGCGGCGCACCCCTTCGCCGCGTCGGGGGCAATTCGCCGGGCGGCCAGCGACCTGTTAGCCTTAGCGCCGGCCCGCTCGGTGAACACCGGGTGGGACCTACGCCGGTACGCCGGCGGAGGGGCTGTGGCGCAGACCGGTAGCGCACCTCGTTCGCATCGAGGGGGTCAGGGGTTCAAATCCCCTCAGCTCCACAGAATTAAGGCCCTGACCAGCAGGAATGCTGGTCAGGGCCTTAATGTTTGTCTATATCATTTTGAATCACCCCCCGAAAACCCCCCACAAACGTGTGGGCGCGGTCGCGTTCGTCGGTGGGGGTCTGCCCGGTTCGCGGGCCGTCAGGCGTTCGCCCGCGTGTGCCTAGGTTGCGGGGGGCGGGCTGTGGCCTGGGCGGTCGGAACCGGCTGGTGTCGGGCTGGCACCGAGTTGTTCGAGGATGTGGGAGCTGTCCGGGGCGAGAGCGGGTTTGACGATGTAGTACGTGTTGGTGACGTCCTCGCTGGCGTGCCCTAGTTGGGCGGCGGCGCTCTTGGCGTCGGCCTCCTTGTCGATGAGGGTGGCGACGGTCTTGCGGAAGGTGTGTGGGGTCACCCATTCGAGTTCGGTGTCGGCGCGGGCTTGTCGCCACTGTCGGCGAACGTTGTGGGGGGACAGCCAGGTGCCGCGCCGGGAGGCGAAGATTGCGTCGTGGGGGTTGTCGGCGGCGTTGAGCTTTCGGGCCAGCAGCATCCCGACCGCGAATCGGGGCAGGATGATGGTCCGGTATCCGGCGTCGCTCTTGGTCCACTCCTGTCGGAAGAAGCCCTTGCCCTTGAGGTAGACGATGGTGCCGCAGATGGTCACGGTCGGGTGTTCGGCGGCGAGGTCCGCGTCTTCCCACCGCACGGCCAGGATCTCGCCGATGCGGGCGCCGGTGGCGAGCATGAGGTCGACGATGTCGGCCAGGTCGCCGCTGTGCCGAGGCCCAGGCTTACCGGGCGTGGGCTGTTGCCACTGGCGGATCGCCGAGCGGACGCCTTCCAGGTGTTCGGTTTCGAGGGCGCGCACGGTGCGGCGTGGCTTGCGAAGGCGACCGGTTTCCCGGAGCAGCGACGGGCTGAGCTCCTGCCCATCACCGAGATCGATCGAGCCCACCTCGTGATGCTGCGTGAGCAGGGCTTCCTCGACGGTGCCCAGACCGCCGCCCTGCTCGACGCGATCCGCCGGTTGGTCGCCGAGGATTTCGCGGCGGTCCGCGACCGGCCCGCGCCGCGCGGGCTCTACCTGATGTACGAGCACTACCTCGCCGACGTGCTCGGCGCCGACCTGGCCGGCCGGCTGCACACCGGACGGTCGCGCAACGACCTGAAGGCCACCGCGACCGCCCTGCGGTTGCGCCGGTGGACCCTGGACTTCATTGCGGAGGCGGTCCGGCTGCAGGGGGTGCTGCTGGCCCGTGCACGAGCCCACCGGGACGCGCTGATGCCGGCGTACACCCACTTCCAGGCGGCGATGCCGATCACGTACGGCTACTACTTGACCGGGGTCGCCCTCGCCCTCGGCCGTGACCTGCACGCCCTGCGGCACGCCGCGGCGAGCCTCGACACCTGCCCGATGGGCGCCGGGGCGGTGTCCGGGTCCGACCTGCCCATCGAGCCGGCTAGGGTGGCCGAGCTGCTCGGGTTCGACCGGCCGCCGGTGCACGCGATGGACACGGTGGCCAGCCGGGACACCGCATTGCGGATCCTCGGCGCGGTGGCCGGGCTGGCCCTGACGCTCAGCCGCCTCGCCACCGATCTGCAGCTCTGGAGCACCGCCGAGTTCGCCCTGCTGTCCTTCCCGGACCGGCTCGTCGGGGGCAGTTCCGCGATGCCGCAGAAGCGCAACGCCTTCCTGCTGGAGCACGTGAAGGCCAAGGCCGGCGTGGCGGTCGGGGCCTGGACGGCGGCGGCCGCCGCGACCAAGTCCACTCCGTTCACCAACTCGATCGAGGTGTCGACGGAAGCGGTCGCCGCGATATGGCCGGGCCTGGACGCGGTCCGCGACGCCGTTCAGCTCGCGCAGTCCCTGGTCAGCGGCGCCCGGCCGAGTGCCGAGCAGGGCCGCCGCCGAAGCGAGGAGGGCTTCGTTACCGCCACGGCGCTGGCGAACCGGCTGGTACACGAGGGCGTTCCGTTCCGCGACGCCCACGCGCGGGTGGGTGAGGCGGTCCGGCGCGCCGTCGCGGCCGGGACCACCGTGCTGGAGCTCGATCCACCGGCCCGGGCGGTCGGACCGCTGTCGCCCGCGGCGGCGGTGGTCGGGCTCAACCGGGGTGGTGGGCCGGGGCAGTTCGATTCGTCGTTCGCCGCGGCGCGGACGTCCGTGGTCGCCGCCGCGACCTGGGGCCGGCAGCGCTGGTCACGGCTGGCCGGGTCGGCCGAGGAACTCGACCGCGCGGTGACCGCGCTGACCGAGGAGGCGGCATGACGGCGCCCTGGCTGGCGCTGGTAGAGAGCAACACCACGGGGACCGGCCGACTGTTCTGCGCCGCCGCCCGGCACCTTGGTCTGCGCCCCGTGGTGCTGACCCTGACGCCGGAGCGATACCCGTACCTCGCCATGGACGGGATCGACGTGCGGGTGACCGACACCACCGACCCGACCGCCGTCCGCGCGGTCGCCGGGGAGCTGGCCGGGTGCGGCCTTGCCGGGATCACCTCCAGCTCGGAGTACTTCATCACCATCGCCGCGTCGACCGCTCGGGCGCTCGGCCTGCCGGCGCCGGACCCGGACACCGTCGCCCGCTGCCGGGACAAGGAGCAGCAGCGGGCCGCCTTGGCGGCTGGCGGCCTGATCGTGCCGGCCTTCGCCGCCGTCGACTCGGTGGCCGCGGCGGTGGCCGCGGCACTGCGCATCGGCTTGCCGGTGGTGGGCAAGCCGGTCGCTGGCTCCGGCTCGGTCGACGTCCGGATGTGCGACAGCCTTTCCGATCTCGCGGCTTGGGCAGCCCGGCTGCGCGAGCGCGATCCCGCTGGACGGCTGCTGGTCGAGGGGTACGTGGACGGTCCGGAGTTCTCGGTGGAGACCTTCGACGGCGAGGTGGTGAGCGTCGTCGGGAAGCACCTCGGGCCGGCGCCGTACTTCGTCGAGACCGGACACGACGTGCCCGCGGTGCTGCCCGACGAGGTCCGTGCCGGCCTGGCCGCCACTGCCCGGCAGGCGCTGCACGCGCTCGGGCTCGGCTGGGGCCCGGCGCACACCGAGCTGCGCTGGTCCTCCCAGGGCCCGGTGGTCGTGGAGGTCAATCCACGGCTGGCCGGCGGGATGATCCCGGTCGTGATCCGGGCCGCCGGTGGCACCGACCTGGTGCAGGCCACGGTCGCCAGGGCCGCGGGACTTCCGGTGCCGGCACCGGCCGGTCCCGACCGCTATGGCGCCATCCGCTTCGTGGTGGCGGAGGAGGGCTTCGTGGTCGCCGCGGCGGACCTCGCCGAGGTGCGCATCATGCCGGGCGTGGCGGCCGCGGAGCTGACCGCACCACGGGGGAGCCTGGTGGACATCACCCACTCTTTTCGGGACCGTGTCGGACACGTCATCTGCATCGGCGACACCGCCGACGACGTCTCGTGCGACGCCGAGCGCGCGGTGGCCCGGATGCGACGGCTGACGCGGACGTCCATCGAGGAAAGGATCCCCACGTGAGCAGGACAACGGTTACTGAGGCGGACGTGCTCCGGAACAAGCCCGGTCGGGCTCGTCGGAGCGTCGCCGCGGCAGTGGCGGGTGTGGCGGCTGTCGTGGTTGTCGGGATCCCTGCGCCGTGGCTGCGGGAGCACCCGTACCCACTGGGGGCGTTCGTGGTGGCGCTCGCCGCCGTGCTGGCGGTCGCGTGGTGGTCCGGCGTCGACCGCGCTCGTCGGATCGCGCTGACCGCGGCGGCGGTACCGGTGCCGGTGCTCGTGTTCGGCAAGGAAATCTGGCCGCTGCCGCTCCTGCTCGCCGTCGCGGTGTGGTGGCTCGCCGGCCGCTACCTGCGCGCCGACCGACCGGTGTGGCTGAAGTCCGGTCGGCTGGGCGTGGAGATCGTGCTGCTCATGCTTGCCACGGCCACGGTCAGCGCTGTCGCGCTGGCGGTGTGGGCCCAACTCGGTGACCCGGACGCCGGGCCGTATCTGGGTGGCCTGCGCGACCGGCCGGCGGCCGTCGCGTTGCTCGGCATCCTTGCCTTCTCCCTGGCCAACTCGGCCATGGAAGAGGCGGTCTTCCGCGGCGTCTTCCAGACCGAACTGAACGGCCTGGTGCCGGCGGCCGCCGCGATCGCTGCCCAGGCGGTGGGCTTCGGCCTGCTGCACATGACCGGCTTCCCGTCCGGGTGGCTCGGTGTCCTGCTGGCGACGGCGTACGGCCTGCTGGTCGGCCTGATCCGGTTCCGGGCCCGCGGAATGCTCGCGCCATACCTGACGCACGTACTTGCCGACCTGACCATCGGGGTGATCGCCATATGGCTGCTGTGACCGTTCCACTCGTCTGCCTGCCGTTCGCCGGTGGCGGGGCCAGCTTCTACCGTGCCTGGCAGAAGCTGAACGTGCCCGGCGTCCGGCCCGTCCCCCTGCAACTGCCCGGACGCGAGGAACGCTTCCTCGAGGAGCCGTACACCGACGTGTTCGCCGCAGCCGCCCACCTGGCCGCAGGCGCTGCGGCGATCGCCGCCGAGCAGGGTCCGATCGCGTTGTACGGTCATAGTCTGGGCGCGGTGCTGGCCTTCGAGACCGCCCGCGAGGTCGAGGCCCGGGCACCCGGCACGGTCCGGCACCTGTTCGTCAGTGGCTCGCCGGGCCCCTGGACGGGGCGGACGCGGCACGCGACCGGCCTCGACGACGCCGACTTTCTCGCCCAGGTCGCCGAATTCGCCGGATACCGGCACGAGGCGCTCGAGGACCCGGACGCGGTGGAGTTGCTGCTGCCGCTGCTCCGCGTAGACGTGGCCATGCACGAGTCGTACCGGGCGCGCAGTGACGACCGGTTGCCGGTGCCGATCACGTCGATCCGGGGCAGTGGCGACACCCTGGTGTCCGCGGCGCAGGCGGCCGAGTGGCGGGCGGCCACGTCGGCCGACTTTGTGCCGGTGGAGCTGCCGGGCGGCCACATGTACCTGGTGGACGCGGCCGACGAGGTGCTGCGGATGATCGCCGGCCGCCTGGTGGGCGGCGGTGGGGATAGTGCTTGACGGCAAGGTCGCGCTGATCACCGGGGCCGCGCGCGGTCTTGGACGGGCATGCGCCACGACGTTCGCCGCCAACGGCGCCGATCTGGTGCTGCTCGACGTCGGCCACGACATCGACGGGGTGCCGTACCCGCTCGGGTCGAAGACCCAGTTGGAGCGTACGGCCGCGCTCTGCGAGCAGGCCGGCGCGGCGGTGTTGACGGTGCCGGCCGACGTCCGGGATCAGGACGCCGTCAGCGGTGCCGTCCGCGCTGCCCTGAACCGCTTCGGCACCATCGACGTCCTGCTCAACGGGGCGGGCATCGCCGCGCCGGCGGGCAAACCCGTGCACGAGATCACCGAGGCCGAATGGCTGCTGATGCTCGACGTGGACCTGTCCGGAGCGTGGCGGATGATGCGGGCGGTGGCGCCCGTCATGCTCGATCGGGGCTCAGGCAGCATCGTCAACGTGTCCTCCACGGCCGGCCAGGTCGGCTACCGCCATTTCGCCGGTTACGTGGCGGCCAAGCACGGTCTCATCGGGCTGACCCGGGCGGCGGCGTTGGACTACGCGCCGTTCCGGGTGCGGGTGAACGCTCTGTGCCCCGGCTCCGTTCGCGACGACCCGGAGGTGGAGGGCCGCATGTTGGCCGAGATCGCGCGCAGCCTGTCGGTGGCGGTGGACGAGCACGAGCCGCTCTTCCTGCAGTCGCAGCCGATGAACAGCCTGATAGAGCCGCCGGATGTGGCGGCAGCGGCGCTCTGGCTCGCCGGCGACGGGTCGCAGCAGGTGACCGGCAGCGTCCTTACCGTGGACGGCGGGTTCACCGCGCGCTGAGCCCGCCGGCCATCTTGTCATGTCTGATGGAAGGAAGGGGCCAGGGTGATCCAGTCCGCCCGCGGATGCCACAGCAGGACAGTCCGAGTTCCCGCTCCGGTCGACGAGGCACGCGTGCGGGCGGTACTCGACGGGTATGCCGCCGCTCCAGTGGTCAAGACCGGCGATGTCTATCCGCTCCGGCCGCCGAACGCGGAGGCGGCGGCCCGTGCGGTCCGCGCCGAGGCGCTGCGCCCGCTGCACCCGTCCGGCCCGCCGCTGCGCGCCGTTCTCGTCCAGCACGGCGGTGCGGCCGACCTGGTGCTGGTGGCGGCCCGCGACCAGGTGTCCCGGGCCGTCCTCGACCAGTTGACCGACCGGCTCCGTGGACGTCCGGACCGCGCGGTCCCGGCCACCGCCGGGGACCCGCTGCGGCTGCCCGAGCCGGAGCGGGTGCCGTGGGGCGACGGCGATCCGCGCCGGCGCGGCCGGCTCGGCACGGTGAGCCGGGACATGCTGCTCGGGCCGGTCGACCGGGCGGTCCTCACCGCGGCCACCCTGCTCACCGTCGCCCGGTACGACCCGGACACCCTGCCCGCCGTGGCGGTGCTGGACGCCGACGGCGACCTCGACGTGGACGCCGACGGCGACCTCGACGTGGTCGCCGACCCTGCCGCAGCCGGTGAGCACCGTACGGTCGGGGAGTTGCTCGCCGTCGCGCAGGGCGCCAACGCGTCGGCCGTCCCACCGGTCCTGCTGGTGTTCGACACCGCCGACGCCGGGCGTTACGTGCCCGCGCTCGCCCCGGCCGTCCCGCTGGCCATCGTCTGGACGGGCCGGCCCGGGGGACGCTGGCACGCGGAGTGCTTCCACGACCCTGGACTGGTCAGCGCCGAGATGGCCGCGTCCTTCATCGACCGGCTGGCCACCGCCGCTCGGGCCCTGGCGACCGCCCCGCCGGAAACCCCCGTCGGGACGATCGACCTGTTGGACGCTGGTGCGGCCCGCGAGATACTGCGCCTCGGCGAGTCCGGGCCGGTCCTGGTGGAGGCGGCGGAGACGATCCACGGCCGGTTCGCCGAGCTGGTACGTACCCGCCCCGAGGCTCCGGCGGTGGTGGACGAGAGGACCGAACTCAGCTACCGCGAACTCGACGAGGCGGCCGAGCGGGCCGCCGCCGGCCTGCGGGCGTGCGGCCTACGCCCCGGCGACCTCGTGGGAGTGTGCCTCGACCGGGACGTCACGCTGATCGTCACCATCCTGGCCGTGCTCAAGTCGGGCGGGATCTACGTGCCGATGGACGTCACCTATCCGGCCGACCGGCTCCGCTACATCGCCTCCGACGCGGCGATGCGGGTGGTGGTGGCCCGGCCGGAGCGGTGGCCGGACACGAACGGCGTGCGGGTGGTTTCCCCGGACGACCTGGCCCTCCTCGGCGCGGACGAGCCGGCGCCCAGCCCGCCGGTGGACGGCACCGCGCCGGCGTACGTCATCTACACCTCCGGCTCGACCGGCCGGCCGAAGGGTGTGGTGGTCCCGCACCGCAACCTGCTCGCACTGGTCGCCGCGACCGCGCCGGACTTCGCGCTGGGCCCCGACGACGTCTGGTCGCTGTTCCACTCCAGCGCCTTCGACTTCTCGGTCTGGGAGATCTGGGGCTGCCTGCTCACCGGCGGACGGCTGGTCGTGGTGCCGTACTGGGCCGGGCGGGACAGCGCTGCGTTCCACGACCTGCTGGTCCGGCACCGGGTCACCGTGCTGAGCCAGACCCCTTCGGCCTTCTATCAGCTCGCCGCCGCGGACCTGGACCCGGCGGCGGGCCGACTGACCGTCCGCCTCGTCGTCTTCGGTGGGGAGCCGCTCGACCAGGGGATGTTGCTGCCCTGGTTCGCCCGCCACCCGGAGTCGGAATGCCGGCTGGTGAACATGTTCGGCATCACCGAGACGACGGTGCACGTGACCGCGCAGACGGTGACCCCGGCGGCGGCCCGTGCCCGGTCCCGCTCGGTTGGCCGGGCGTTGCCGGGCTGGACGATCTCCGTCCGCGATCGGCAGGGCCGGGTCTGCCCCGTCGGTGTCGCCGGGGAGATCTGGGTCGGCGGGGCGGGTGTCGCCAGCCACTACCTCGGGCGACCCGACCTGACCGCGCAACGGTTCGTCTCCGATGCGGTAACCGGCGTGCGCTGGTACCGCAGCGGGGACCTGGGACGGCTGCGGCCCGACGGCGCACTGGAGCATCTGGGGCGCATCGACAGCCAGGTCAAGATCCGTGGACACCGGGTCGAACTCGACGAGATTCGCAGCGTGCTGGCCGACGACCCGTGCGTGCTGGCCGCTGCGGTGGTCGTCCGGCAGGCGGTCGACGGCGACTCGGCCGGCGCGCGGCTGGATGCGTACGTGTGCCTGGCACCCGGTGGCGAACCGGCCGCGGTGCTGCGCAACGCGGCCGCGTTCCTGCCCGGGTACATGCTCCCGGCCACCATTACCGTGATCGACACGATCCCGCTGACCGTCAACGGCAAGCTGGATACCGCTGCGCTGCCGGAGCCGGCCGGCCGGCCGGCCGCGGTCGCGGCGGGCCGCGCGGATCCGGAGCCGGTCGACCGGCTGGGCGAGCAGGTACTGGCGTGCTGGAGCCGCCATCTGGGGACGCCCGTCGGGCTGCGGGACAACTTCTTCGAGCTGGGCGGCAACTCGCTGCTGGCGATCCGGGTGCTCCGCGAACTGCGCGACAGCGGACTGCCCAGGGTCCCGATCCAGCAGATCTACCGCCACTCCGTGGCAGCCGACTTCATCGAGGCGGTACGTGGCATCACGATCGAGGTCGTTCGATGACGCGGTGGCTCGTGACGCCCGAACCGGCGACCACCGTCGCCCGGCACCGGCTGGTCTGCTTCCCGCACGCCGGCGGCGGGCCTCACTTCTACCGAGGCTGGCGCCCACTGCTGCCGCCCTCGGTCGCGTTCGACATCGTCCACTATCCCGGGCGGGAGACCCGGCTCGGCGAAGCGATGCCCGCCGACGTG